>JANNJF010000774.1:0-1729 GCA_031405715.1 Gammaproteobacteria bacterium
AAGGAGATTCGTGCGGCCTGCGGCCGGGTTCATGGGTGGGGGGCGCAGCGTGACAGCTTCTGCTACTTGTTTACAGGCTACGGCGTACTACGCTAACTGCTTGCGACACCACGCTGCAGTATGGCTTTTCCCGTTTCCGTCTGCACGAGCCGGTTCAGCCCGCACACAATCGCCGCCAATGTCGCACTGACGATATCCGCGTGCATGCCGACACCTGACACAGGCTCCCCGTGCGCATCGACACTCAATTCCACATACGCGACGGCCTGGGCCCCGGCGCCGGCACCCACGGCGTGCTCCTCATACGCCAGCACATCGAAGTCTATGTTTAGCGCGCGGCGTAGCGCATCCACGAAGGCATCCACCGGACCGCGGCCATCTCCCACGATCCGCATCTCCCGGCCGTGTTGCCGCAGGCGCGCGCTGAGGCATTCGCGTTGGTCACCCGTTGCATCACGGGTTATCTCATAGTCGACCAAGGTGATGGGCTCCACCCTGTCCAGATACTCGGTTCGAAAGGCCGTCCAGATATCCTCGGCATTGAGCTCCCTACCGCTGGCATCGCTGATACCTTGGATGACTCGGCTGAACTCAACCTGCAGGCCCCGCGGCAGGCGCAAGCCATAGTGGTACTCCAGGAGATACGCCACACCGCCTTTGCCGGACTGGCTGTTCACGCGGATGATGGCCTCGTAGCTGCGCCCAAGGTCCGCCGGGTCGATGGGCAGATACGGCACTTCCCACGCGGCATCGCGGCGTTGTGCGGCAAAACCCTTTTTAATGGCGTCCTGGTGTGAACCGGAAAACGCGGTGAATACCAGCTCGCCGGCATAGGGATGGCGCGGGTGCACCGGCAGCCGATTGCAGTATTCGGCGCAGACACGCACCTCGTCGATGGCGGAGAAATTCAGCCCGGGGTCCAACCCTTGGGTGAGCATGTTGAGGGCCAAGGTCACCAGGTCCACATTACCGGTGCGCTCACCGTTGCCAAACAAGGTGCCCTCGACCCGCTCGGCACCGGCCATCATCGCCAGTTCCGCCGCCGCACTGGCGGAACCGCGGTCGTTGTGCGGGTGCACACTTAAGATAAGGCTGTCGCGCCGGCCGATGTGGCGGCCGAACCACTCGATCTGGTCGGCATAGACATTGGGCGTGGCCATCTCCACGGTGGACGGCAGATTGAGGATGACCTTGTGTTGCGGCGTAGGCTGCCAGATGGCGTTCACCGCCTCGCAGATCTCGAGGGAAAAATCCAGTTCCGTGGCGGTAAAACTCTCAGGCGAATACTCGAATATCCAATCCGTCTCCGGCTGGGCCTCGGCGAACTCGCGGCACACGCTGGCGCCGGTGACGGCGATCTCCACGATGCCCGCGCGGTCGAGGCCGAAGACGATACGGCGCTGCACCGGCGAGGTGGAATTATACAGATGCATAATCGCACGCCTGGCCCCGCACAAGGCATCGAAGCTGCGCCGGATCAGCGCCGGGCGCGACTGCGTGAGCACCTGTATAGTCACGTCGTCCGGGATGCGATCGCCTTCGATGAGATAACGGATAAAATCGAAATCCGTTTGCGAGGCGGCGGGGAAACCCACCTCGATCTGCTTGAAGCCGATATCCACCAATTGCCGGAACATGCGCCATTTGCGCTCAGCGTCCATGGGCTCCACCAGCGCCTGGTTGCCATCGCGCAGATCCACGCTGCACCACACTGGCGGCCGGGTGATGA
>JANNJF010000775.1:0-8805 GCA_031405715.1 Gammaproteobacteria bacterium
CAAGGCGAGGCGATATCGACGCGGCGATATCGCCAACCGTCGTAGATGCCGGCACCGATTTCGTGGAGCCGTCGGGAAGGGTTACGGTGATGGAGGACAAAGAAAGTTAAAAGCCGGCCAGGTCCGACGCCAGGAAGCCCACCAGATGCGCCACCTCCTCTGCAGTGCCGGCGCGCTTCATCGGCACCAGGGCGCCGATCTGTTCCGCATTGAATACCTCCTGCGTCATGGCGGTCTGGATGATGCCGGGCGCCACCACATTCACCGTGACGCCGCGGGAGGCCACCTCCAGCGCCAGGGATTTCGACGCGCCGTGCAGACCGGCCTTGGCCGCGGCGTAGTTGGCCTGACCGCGGTTGCCCATGACCGCGGCCACGGACGACAGGCTGATGATGCGCCCCCAGCGGGTGCGCAGCATGGGCAATAATAGTGGTTGGGTCACGTTGAAAAATCCATTGAGGGAGACATCCACCACCCGCGACCACTGTTCCGCGCGCATGCCGGCGAGGATGGCGTCGTCATGGATACCGGCGTTGTTCACCAGCACCTGTATCGGACCGGCCGCCAGCAATTGCTCGAGCGCGCTGGCGCAGGCGGCGTTGTCGGCGACGTCGAAGGCCACCGTCTCGGCGGAGCCGCCCGCGGCGTGAATGGCCGCCGCCACTGCCTCGGCGCGCTGCGGCTGGCGGTGGGCATGCACGATCACGTGCAGGCCGTCGCGCGCCAGCTGCTGGGCAATAGCCGCGCCAATGCCGCCGCTGGCGCCGGTTACCAGGGCGCGCTTCATGCCGCAGCCCCCAGCAACTTCACCGCCACCCGTCCGGATAACAACAAACGCTCGTGGGCGTGGATATCAAATTCATAGATAAAGCTGTCTGCGCCGCCGCCGAGGCGCGTGGCGTGGATGTGCAGGTCGTCCACCACATTGTCGAGGCGCGGCGTCGCCAGACGTAAATCGCGCACGCTCGCCAGGTAGCCCGTGGACGGTCCGGCGTTTTCATCCGTGCCAAGGAGCGCGCCGTGCAATGCCATGGCCTGGGCCGCGTATTCCACGCCGCACACGGCGTGCAACTGATCGTGGCTGCGCAAGGGATTGTGCGCATCCCGGTGGCTGACGGCGATGCAATGGATGTCCGTGTCATCCCAGCGCTCCACCCCCTCCAACAGACACATGCTGCCGCTGTGGGGTATGCGTGTACAGATCTCGGCTTTGTTCATGGCATAGGCTCCAGGGTCACGCCCAGGTTCTGCCCGCCCACATACGGCAGGGCAATGTGTGTGTGCTGTTGCCGGGCGAGCGCCGCCAACAATGGCAGTGATCGCGCCACCGGATTGGCACGTCGCAATGCCTCAAGGGCGGAATCAGATAGCACGCTCTCTTGCGACTCCTCAGCGGGGAGCGTCAGACGCAGGCGCGCCAGACTGCGTGCCGTGGGCTCCGCGGTCAGCACCAGGGCGACACCGAAACTCGCCCCCATGGGCCGCGCACTGTTGAGCGGCTCCGGCAGCGGCGTGTCATGCGCCACCAGAATAACCGATAGGTGCTCTGTCAACACCTGGGCACAGGCCTCCAGCAGGCCGGCGGCGAAGGTGCCATCGAAGGCGGCGACACTGGAGGACGGCTGCTGTGAACCCACCGCCATGCACCAATAGCCCGCCGGGGCGTTGTTCACTGAATTGTGAAAGCGCGTCGGCGACACCTCGGGGTGGGGACGCGCCACCTCCTCACAGATGTTGTGCGTGATCGCGCCGTCGCTTTCCGACGAGGCAAACACCGAGGCCAACGTGGCGGCATCACACTGCGCGTGACGCACCGCTTCGCCCGCCACCTCCACCGCCAGACGAATGTGATCGGTGGTACGGCGGCGCACATCCGGTGCGAGCAGGGCCGGCACCAGTTTCGGCAGCGACGCAGGCGCATAGGGCGCACGCCCGGCGAGCACGGTCGCGCCCTGCTCCCACCCCACCAGCCCGGGGGCGAAGAGGCCGATACCTTCTACATAGACCGGGTTCATGCCACTGCACCGAAGATCAGGCTGCAATTGCTGCCGCCGAAACCGAAGGAGTTGCTCAACACCCGTTGCACCGTCGCCGCGCGATGGTCTAAAAGAACTTCGCTGGTGAAGGCGGGATCGATGCTGCGTGCGTTGAGACAACCGGGCATGAAGCCATGTTGGATACACAGGGCCGAGATCACCGCCTCGGTGATGCCCGCAGCCCCCAGGGCGTGGCCGGTCCAACCCTTGGTGGAGCTGCACGCGGTGTGTGTACCGAAGACCGTGGTGATCGCCTTGTCCTCCATGGAATCGTTCACCAGACTCGCCGTGCCATGCATGTTGATGTAATCGATATCCGCCGGACTGAGTCCGGCGCAGTCCAAGGCACGTTGCATGGACAGGGCCGCCCCCCGGCCTTCCGGCTGCGGTGTGGACATGTGATAGGCGTCGGAGCTCTCGCCATAACCCAGCAACGCCACGCCGCTATGTTTGGCTGCGCGCTGCGGCCATTCCAGCAGGGCATAACCGGCGGCCTCGCCGATGGAGATGCCGCCGCGCCCGGCGTCGCACGGACGGCACGGCTCGCGCCCCACCAGGTCGAGGGAGGAAAATCCGTAAAGAGTATTACGGCACAGACTGTCCACGCCACCCACCACCACCGCGTTGCACAAATTGAGGGACAGCATGCGCCAGGCGGAGGCGAACACCTTGGCGCTGGAGGAACAGGCGGTCGACACCATGAGTGTCGGACCTTCGAGCTTGAGATATCGACGGGTGAATTCGGCACTGGCATACAAATTGTGGGTGGTGGCGAAATGATAATCCGCCGGCAGCCGTCCACTCGCGGCATCCCGTTGCTGATAGGCGTGCTCGGTCTCGAGGATGCCGGAGGTGCTGGTGCCGACGATTACCGCGATGCGCTGCGCGCCATAACGTGCGCGTGCCGCGGCCACCTGTTGTTCAAAACCATCCTGGCGCAGCGCCGCCTGGGCCAGACGGTTATTGCGGCAGTCGAATTCCACCAGCTCGGGCACCACCGGCAGCGCGTCCAGACCGGCGACCTCGCCGGCATAGGTCTCCAACTGCACCTGCTCGAAGGTGCAGGGCGTCAGGCCGCTGCGGCGCGCAATGAGGGCAGCGTGTACCGCCTCGACGCCGTAACCGAGGCTGTTGACTGCGCTGAAGGTGGTAAGAACCAGGGGTGTCACATTACTATCCTGTTTGGGGTGTCCCAGTTAACCATCATGTTACCCAGTTTGTAGTTTGTAGGGTGGACATGGTATCTACGTACTCCAAGCTGCTCTATATCACCAGGCATCGCACGCAGGCAAGCCGGCATCAGGCCGGAGTCCGCACCACCGGTGGCGCGGGCACCTGCGGCGGCGCCCCCCAGAAATCGAAAAAGTTGAACCAGTTGTATGGCGCCAGCCGGCAATAATGCTCGAGGCGCGCGGCATATTGCGTCACCCACGCCTGCAACTCCGCCGGACGCGACGCGCGACTGAGATGGATCTCGTCGGCAAACAGTTCAAAGTGTTCTGCATAACGATTGTCACCTTTGTACAAACCGAAGAACAATACCACCGGTATCTTAAGTGCGTTCGCCAGCAGGATCGGACCGGCGGGAAACACCGCCTCGCCACCGAGAAAGGGAACACGCACCACGCGATCGCTCGCCACCACCCGGTCGGCGAGCATGCCGATGATCTCGCCCCGCTCGGCACACTCCTGGGCGCGCAACAGCGCGTCGATGCCGCCGATGGGGATGACCCGCATGCGTTCCTTGCCACCCATACTCGCGATGACCTCGTTCACCATGCGCGCGTTGTCCTCGTACATCATCATGTTGATCACCGCGCCATAGGACAACTCGCCGAAGGAGCGCACCAGATCGAAACTGCCTACGTGGGCCCCCAACAACAACATACCGCGTTTTTGCTTAATGAGGGGGACGATCACCTCGAGGCCGTGTTTCTCCAGCTGAAACAAGTTGTAGCGTCCGGCGAGGAGAAACGCACGGTCCAGCAAAGTGGACGCAAAGGCATAGTGATGGCGGAAGACCTCCCGCAGACTGGCGGGGCGTCCGAACACGCGCTGCAGATACTGGCGTGACGCCCGTCGTCCACCGCGGGAAAAAATCATGAAATAGACGCAGGTGGGATACAGTAACAGCCGGCCCGCCGGACGTCCCAGGGTCAGGGACAGCCAGGTGATGAGCTTGAGGGAAAACACGCTGCCACGCTCGCGGTGTGTCTGCCAGGCCTGGCTCATGGACGTACTGCCGTCTTTAAACATAACGCCATAAATAAAATAACGCCGCATAACCGCGGCAGCCGTAGCCGTAGGGTGGGCATCGCCCACCGGACGGGGCCACGATAAGGCACGATGGTGGGCGATGCCCACCCTACATAACTGTCATCATTCATACGCGATACTCCCCGTCAGGATTTTATGCGCGTCCGTGGCCACTTCGAAACTTGCCCGGTCTCCATCCTTGAGGGTAAAGGCGATGGAAAATTCCTGCTCTGGCAACAGCGGTGTCAGAAACTTCACACTTGGCACGCCGGTCACTGTCACGGCCCGGCCCAGCTGCGCAGACAGGGCGTGCGCCACCGCATCCAGCAACACCACGCCGGGCACCACTGGGTTGCCGGGGAAGTGTCCCGCGAGGGACGCATGCTGCTTGGAAATCTTCATACTACCGACCCCGTTCTCATCCACTGTAGCCCGGTAAGGCTAGTTCACCTCGCCCCACCCGCGCTACACCTGCCGGTGTTGCACCAGGGAGCGTCCGCCGCGGCGCAACTTAATATAATAACGGTGCAGACGCGCGATCAGGAAAAGCAGGTTGATGCGCAGCTTGAGGCTCCACAAATGGCGCGTATCGAACAGATCCGCCGCCAGTACCGAGGTGATGGCGGTCTTGAGGCCCAAGGTGTTGCGCGAATAGAAGAAAAGGTCCAGAAACGCCGGGTCGTACCAGCCGAAGATGAAGCGGAAGAAGATACGCTGCGCGCCGCGGATGCGCCGCTCATAGGAATGGAAATGGCGCGCGCCATAATCCCCTGTCCGGTGACATTCCAATATCGTCTGTGACACCACCTGGGCGGATTTCATGGTCAGGAACACACCGGAGGAAAACACCGGGTCGAGAAACGCGCCGGCGTCGCCCACCAGCACGTAGCCATCGCCGGCATAGCGCTGCATGACGTAGGAAAAATTACCGATGGAGCGCGCCGGAAATTTCTGCGTCGCATTACGCATGCGCTCCTCAACAAACGGCGTCGCCGCGATGGTGCGCTGCAGAAACGCGTCGTTCACCGGGGCCGCGCTGCCGACCACCGCGCTGTCCGAACCATCGTGCTCCCCGGCGGCTGCGCGGGTTGCCGGCGCGGCCGCATCCTGCTGGCGGGTTTTGAGATAGTCGTCCGTCACCACCATGCCGACGCTGGTGGTAGTGCCCTTGAACGGGATCATCCAGAACCAGCCGTGGGCAAAGGCCACGATCTGTATGTCGCCGGCGCGCTCGCCTGCCTCGCGCTCGACATGCTCGAAGTGGGAATAAAACGCCGTGCGGCTGTCGAGCTTAATGTCTTGCTTGATGCCGAGGCGGCTGCCGAGAAAGGCGCTGCGGCCGGAGGCGTCCACCACCATGGGGCAGTGCACCGTCAGCGACTGCCCGTCCTCCGACCTGGCCGTGAGGCCGACGGCGCGCGCGCCGTCGAACAATACCTCGCGCACCGACCAGGGCTGGTACACCTCCGCACCATGTTTGATCGCGTTCTGCAGCAACATTTCATCGAACTCGGCGCGCTCCACCTGGTAGGCGTAGGGATGGTCTTTATTGACGGCCTGGGCAAAGGCATAACGCGACTGGCGCGCGCCGTAGCGGTCGGCGAAATTCGCCGCGTACTTGCGGATAAATCGCCGCTCCATCTCATCCTTAAGACCGAGGTCGTCCAGGATGGGCAGATTGAGGGGCAACAGGGACTCGCCGATGCGAAAACGCGGGAAGCGCTCGCGCTCGAACAACACCACCTTGAGGCCGGCGCGGGCGAGCCAGGTGGCCGTGGCCGTACCGGCGGGGCCGCCACCGATGATGGCGACGTCAGCGTTCATCTCGTTCGACTCAGGGTTCATGGGAGTGGGTAGTCTTGCAGTGATCGGGGTTCACGGGTGTGTTCACAGGACTGAGTAGTGCTAAGTATGCGCCTTCCAGCCCGGGCGGGCATTATCGGGGAATCGGACGGCCGCAGCAAGACGCAGGGGCGGCGGGTACATACACTGCGCGTGGCAAAAATGCTAACCTTGCCGGCAACACCTAGCCCGACCACCACCCCTGACCCCTTGGCCGCCAACCGTGAGTGACGCAAACATCGTCGAGGTAACCGGGCTGACCAAGACCTACCCTGGCATGGCGCGCCCCGCCGTCGACGGCATCGACCTCATCATCCCCCAGGGCCGGCTATTCGGCCTGCTCGGACCCAACGGCGCCGGCAAGACCACCTTTCTCTCCATGCTCTGCGGGCTGCTGGCGCCGGGCGCCGGCACGCTGCGGGTACTGGGGCGGGATATCCGTCAGCATACACAGGCGGTCAAACGCGACCTCGGCCTGGTGCCCCAGGACCTGGCGCTGTATCCCAGCCTGTCGGCACGGGAGAATCTCATCTTCTTCGGACGCATACAGGGGTTGCGGGGCGCGACCTTGCGCGCGCGGGTCGCGGAGTGCCTTGCGATCGCCGGGCTCGCGGACGTGGGTGAACGCCGGGCCGATACCTTTTCCGGCGGCCTCAAGCGCCGCCTGAACCTGGTCATCGGCCTGATCCACGAACCGCGCCTGCTGGTGCTGGACGAACCCACCGTGGGCATCGATCCGCAGTCGCGACACTTCATTCACGAAACCCTGCGCCGCCTGAATCGTGAGGGCATGAGTATCATCTACACCACGCACTATATGGAGGAAGCGGAAAGCCTGTGTGACGAACTGGCGATTATCGACCACGGCAAGATCATCGCCCAGGGCTCGGTGGACAGCCTGCTGCAGCAACACCAGGATGGCGCCATCGAGATCCGCACGCAGCAGGCGATGCCCGCGGCGCTGCAGGAGCAGGTGCGCACCCTGCCCCACACCCGGGCCGTGGCCATCGACGACCACAGCCTGTTTCTCAAGAGCCAGCAACCGGAGTCCACCCTGCGCGCGACCCTGACACTGCTGCAACAGCAGCACATCGGCATCGCCTCGGTGTCCATGGGCGCGATCCATCTGGAAGAGGTGTTCCTGGCACTCACCGGGACGCGCCTGCGCGACTGAACATGCACGCCACCCTGCACAAACTCATCGCCGCCGTCGCCAAAGAAATGCGCGTCATCCTGCGCGACCGCGAGGCGCTGCTGATCCTGTTTGTCATGCCGGTGACGTTTGTCCTGATCATGTCCCTGGCGCTGCAGGACGCCTTCAGCGAGCGCGCCGGCATCCGCTTCCCCCTGCTCATCGTCGACCACGACCAAGGCGTGATCGGCGAGCGGCTCATGCAACACTTCGGCAGCGACCGCGCCTTCAACGTCACCCGCCTGCGCGCTGACAAGGGCGAAGCCGCATTGCCGGACACGGCGCAGGTGCAGGAGGACCTGCGCGCCGGCCGCTATAAGTTCGCCTTCATCGTGCCGGCGGGCGCCAGTCGCGCTGCCGCTCGGCGCATGGATCAGCAACTCGGGCTGGCGCCGGCCGGCAAGCCGCCCGCGACGGAGGTGGACATTCGCTTGCTGGCGGACCCCACGGTACGGCGCGATCATCGCGGCCTGGTGATCAGCGGACTCAATCGGGTGCTGCAGGGTATCGAATCCGGCATGCTGCTGGCGCGCTACACCCAGGTGACGGACCGGGTGCGCGCCCTGGGCGGCCCGGCGGGAACAGCGCCACGCAAACCCGCCAAGACGCTGGCCACCTTCGCCGACATCACGGATGCCGCCGACAGCGCCGCTGCGACCAGCACGCCGGTACCCACTTCAGTGCAGCAGAATGCCCCGGCCTGGACCCTGCTGGCCATGTTCTTTCTGGTGATCCCCCTGTCGGTCACTCTGATCAAGGAACGCCAGCAGGGCAGCCTGATGCGGCTGCAGTCCATGGCGGTGCCGCCGTGGGTGCTGCTCGCCGGCAAGACCCTGCCGTACTTCATCATCAATCAGATCCAGGTGCTGCTGATCCTGCTGGTGGGCATGTATCTACTGCCGCGCCTGGGGGGCGATGCCCTGCACATCGGCGATGCCCCGGGCGCTATCGCGCTGCTGTCCATGGCGGCGAGCCTCGCCGCCATCGGCTATGGGCTGCTGGTGGCCACCTTCGCGCGCACGCCGGAGCAGGCCACCACCTTCGGCGCCACCTCGGTGCTGATCTTCGCCGCCCTGGGGGGCGTGATGGTGCCGAAGCTGGTGATGCCTTTGGCGCTGCAGCAGATTGCCAACGTCTCGCCGCTGTCCTGGGGGCTGGAGGGTTTCCTCGACATCTTTGTGCGCGCCGGGGGCGTGCGCGAGGTCCTGCCGGAATTCCTGCAGCTGCTCGCCTTCGCTGCGGCCTGTATGACCATCGCAGTACTGCGCTTCGGCCACGGCTTGAGGCATAATTAAAACATGTTTGAACATACTGCAGCGCGTCCGATCCCCAACCGTTCATGCGGTGGTTGTGGCGTCCGCACTCGGCACTATTAAACGGCACCCCATGGCAAGCGGCTCCCACGATCCCGAATTCAAACTGGAATTGAAACGCCTGATCCTTAAGGCGTGCAACAAAGATCTCGCACCCGAGTCCATC
>JANNJF010000776.1:0-4206 GCA_031405715.1 Gammaproteobacteria bacterium
CGGCGGCGTCGCCATCGGCGTGCGTCTCGATGGCCAGATCGTAAAACTGACACTCGGTGTCAACGGCCGGATCGATATCGCATCCGGCGACATTCGTGTTTCTATCGAAGCCGATTCGCGCTGGATCCAGGGCCAGCCAGCGGCCGGCCTCGCGCTTGGCTTCCTCGACATCAGCGGGCCGAGTTTCCAGCCTTCGCTCTCCGTCAACGGCATCGGCGTGCGCATCGGCAGAACATCGGCGCCACTGCTCGACAGTGTTATCAAGCTCGGTTCGGTCGCCTTGCACCTCTATGCCGATATCTCAGCCACCCAGCTTTCCGGCGGTGTGCAGTTACAACTGAGCGATCTCGCGGTGGGCGCCGGTGGCGCCGGCGGCGGCAACGCGGTTGCGCAAGGCATCATGAGCGACACGGGCTCCGGCAGCAACGCGCTCGCACCGGCCTTCAGTCCCGCCCTGGCGGTGCAGAAACATGGAAACGGACCGGTTCTGGTATCGCTCTCGGCGGGTGAAGGCGACGGACCCTGGTGGCTTTCGATCCAGAAAAGCTTCGGACCGCTGTACGTGGAGCAGGTCGGGTTCGGCGTCACGGTGCGGCAGGATCAGCTCGAAAAGATTTCCGTGCTCTTCGACGGACGCGTCTCGATCGCCGGCCTGGTTGCCTCCGTCGACGACCTGCAAATCACCTTCACGGTCACCTCCGGCGCCGACCTGTTCGACGCATCCAGGTGGGCGATCGATATGGCGGGCCTTGCAGTCAGTGCCGACATCGCCGGTGTGACGCTGGCCGGCGGCCTGCGCAAGTTCGGGACTGAACCCGATATCGAATACGTCGGCATGCTGATGGCACGGGTCGCCACCTACGGTCTTTCGATCTATGGCGGCTATGGTACCGGCGTCACCGACGGTGTGCGCTTCTCTGCGTTCTTCGCCTTCGGCGCGATCACCGGTCCGATCGGCGGGCCGCCGGCTTTTTTCCTGACCGGCATCGGCGGCGGCTTTGGTATCAACCGTGATCTGATTTTCCCGGCAAGCCTGAGCACCTTTGCCGACTTCGTCATGATCAAGGCGCTGGATCCATCGGCCGCGGCAAGCTCGGATCCGATGCAGGAATTGCTCACGGTGCGCAATACGTTCCCGATGCGCCGCGATCGCTTCTGGTTTGCCGCCGGCATCAGTTTTACGAGTTTTGCACTGGTGGACGGCATCGCCGTCGTTGCGGTTTCGTTCGGTGGCGGTTTCGAATTGACGCTGCTCGGTCTTGCACGCATGGCGCTGCCGCGACCGCAGCTGCGGCTGGTCTCGATCGAGCTTGGCCTGCTCGTGCGTTTCTCTACACGCGATGGGGTGATGTGGATCCAAGCGGAGCTGACGGAGAACTCCTGGCTGCTGCACGAATCGGTGCGCCTGACCGGCGGGTTCGCCTATGTCATGTGGTTTTCCGGCGAACGGGCCGGCGAGTTTGTGCTGACCCTCGGCGGCTATCACCCCAGTTTCCACCGCGACGGCTACCCGCAGGTGCCACGGCTCGGATTCCGCTGGCAGGTGAGTGATGCCATCACGATCAAGGGCGAGAACTATTTTGCCCTCACGTCGGAGGCCTTGATGGCCGGCGGTGCGCTCGAGGCCTCGGCGCGCTTCGGGCCGGCCTGGGCAAATGTTTCATTCGGCGCCAACGTCATCATCTATTTCGATCCCTTCCGCTACGAGGCGGATGCCCATGCACGCATTTCCGCCGGCGTGACGATCGACTTATGGCTCGGCGAGATCACCATCTCGATCAGCCTCGGCGCGACGATAGTCGTCGCCGGTCCGGAATTCCACGGCAGGGTCACGTTCGAGGTGGGGCCGATCGAGCTGACGGTTAAATTCGGCAGTTCGGGCCCGAACGTGTACGAGCCTATCTCCTGGGACGCCTTCGTCACCAAATATCTTGAAGCCGCGCGTCCCGGAGTTGCGCGCGCCCTGACGGCGATAACCGGCAAAGGCTCGATAGCGCCCGGGACCGGCCCGAGCGGCGAGGAGAACGGAACGGCCGACGGATCGACGCAGAAACCGTTCGAGGTCTTCAGCGAATTCGAACTGACCATCACCACCATCGTCCCGGCAACGAGCCTGACGACCGGTGCGGCGACACAGAACAAGCCCGCCAGCCGCGCCCTTGGTATCGCGCCGGTCGGCGACGCGACCATGTCCTCCAACATCGCGCTGCATCTGTATCCGGCGACCAGCATCGGCAACCCGGCCCAGGACAAGATGTCGGTGCTGCGGCTCGTGTCAACCTCGACCGGCTCATTCCCCGTCGGCGCCTGGGGGCCCATGCAGCCGCGCGAGAACAAGAAGATCCCCGAGGGCGAAATCATCGAGGCGCTCAACGGCGTACTCTGCGCAGCCGAAGCCGCACTCGAGGAAACGATCCCCGCGGAAATAACCTTTAACCAGGTGGAGGCCGGACCGCGCAAGCCACTGCCCTTCGTGACCGAAAAAGACGATCGAGCGCGTGTACTCCTTGGCGCGAAGAAACTTACCGACCTGCTGCCAACCAACGCCGATGCCAACATGATCTACGCGACCATCACACCGTGGCTGGCCGACGCGGGAAATAGCCGTGTGGCACTCGCATCGCTAAGGGGCGACCGTGCGGCGCCACCGATGCTTGGGTCCCTCGGCGAGCGCATGGCTGCCCAGACGCCGAGTACCGAGATCAAGCTTGCCAAGCCCGACGCCGCGAAAACCTTCGACCTTGCCGTGCGGGCGCCCGAGGCCATCGCCATTCTGGCTCCTCTCGCACGGCGCGAGGTCACGCTGCGGCGCACGAGCGTAAAGTCCGACCTGCAACGGGTGCTGCCGCCGACCATGCAGACCGCGGAGGCGTTACTGGCAACCGGGCTGGCCGCCAAGCTCGTTCGCGTTGCGCCGCGCGCAGCGGCTACGGGGCGAACGCTACTCGCGTCACGCGGCGTGCCGCTGACACGTCAGGCGCGCATGGCGCCCGCTGCGGTCGACGGCCGCGGCGCGGATACGGCAGGGCTCGATCGCCTGAAGTCCCTGACCGCGTCCATTTGCGGAAAGCGTGTGCGCCGCAAGGACATGCAGATTTCGGCGGGCGAAGTGGCCGTCCTGGCGCTGCCCAATGCACGTCGCGACAGCGACTTCGGGCCGCGACCGGCCCTCGCCTTCAAGGGCAACGCCCGCGTCGTGATGCTGGGCGCCGGCGGTGGAATTCTTTCCGATCTGACGGCGGCCAGCGGTGCGCCGGTCATACCGCAGGGAACGGAACGCATTGCTGTTTGGGCCGGCCCCGCCGACCCGGCTGTTGCGCTCTCCGGACTGGCGGGCTGGCACGACGGTCTCAGCCTGGCGTACGTCGGCTGGTCGACATGCCTTTGCAGCGGTGGCTCGGTCTATTCCGAGAACGCGAAGCTGCGCCGCGGACCGGAGTCCTTCAAGGCCGGCTGGATCGGCGCCAAGGAATTCACCCAAGACTCGCGTCTCGTGACAACAAGATTCACATTGGCTGCGTCGACTGTGATCGTCATACTCGACGAGAACGCCAGCGGTGATGCGACGGCGGATTTCTCCCTCGCCCTGGAAGGCGCATCCGTCGGACACAACGCAGCGGGTGAGGAGATCGCCCCCGTCCTCCTTTCCAGCGGAGCCCGCCGCATCCTTGTCTATTCAGTAGTGCCCGACGCAGCAGGCAGCGGTGTTTCGGTCAAGATCCTGCGCGACGGCACAGTCACGATTGCCGGTGTCATGGCGACGACGGCCGACCCGTCGGTGGTTGCGGCACGCCTCACCGAACATGCCCCGGACGCCTTGCTCGACGCCGCCTTGTCAAACCCGGGTGCCTCCGTTTCCGTGCAATTCGTCAAGGCCGCGCCGCCGGTGACGAGAAAACCAAAAGGAGACCGCTGATATGGTAAGCCGCGGAAAATTTGTGCTTCACAGCCGCGCTGTCCCGCCGCTCACGGCCGGCGATTACGTTCTGCAGGGCAATCAAACCATCACGGCGGGCGGCAGCCGGCCGACAGAGCCCTATGAGGCGAACATCCGGGTGACATCGCCGCGCTTCAAACTTCCGCCGGACCAGATGTTATCGACCTTCCCGCCGGCGAATTCGGAAGGTGCCTACGAGTCGCGGCTGCCGCAAATCGTGCTCAAGCGCCGCACGCTTCCCTGGGAGCGCGCGTCCAACCCCGCCGATC
>JANNJF010000777.1:0-2409 GCA_031405715.1 Gammaproteobacteria bacterium
CAACGCCAAACAGCATGAACGCGAGGCGCACATCGTCTCCCAGGCGGGTCAGCCGGGAGCGGTAACCATTGCGACCAACATGGCCGGACGTGGTACCGACATCGTGCTGGGCGGTAATCAGGAAATGGAGGTGGCTGCGGCGGATAAGGCGCAGGAAGCGAAAATCCGCGAGGACTGGCGCAAGCGGCATGACCAGGTGCTGGCGGCGGGAGGCCTGCATGTCATCGGCACCGAGCGCCATGAATCGCGGCGTATCGACAACCAATTACGTGGTAGATCGGGGCGTCAGGGAGATCCCGGTTCGACGCGCTTCTATCTTTCGCTGGAAGATAGCCTGTTGCGTATATTCGGATCGGAACGGGTTTCCGGCCTGATGCAGAAACTTGGCATGGAGGAAGGTGAGGCAATCGAGCACCCGTGGGTGTCGCGTGCCATCGAGAATGCGCAGCGCAAGGTCGAAGGGCGCAACTTCGACATACGCAAACAACTGCTCGAATACGACGATGTCGCCAACGATCAACGCAAGGTTATCTACGAGCAGCGTAACAATCTGATGGAAGTGGATGACATATCGGAAAGTATCGCGAGTATCCGCAGCGATGTGGTCAACGAAGTAATCAGCGGCAGCATCCCCCCGGGCAGCCTCGAGGAGCAGTGGAACGCCGCCGAACTGGAGGAAAACATTCAGCGTGAGTTCGGGCTGGAGTTGCCGGTGAGGCAATGGCTGAAGCAGGATACAGCCCTGGACGAGGACAAGCTGCGTGCGCGCTTAGTACAGGAATTCGACAAGGCGCACGCCGAAAAGACCATCTCCGTGGGCCCGCAGGTAATGCGGCATTTCGAGAAGGCGGTTATGTTGCAGGTGCTTGATGCCCAGTGGAAAGACCACTTGGCCGCTATGGATCACCTGCGCCAAGGCATTCATCTGCGCGGCTATGCGCAGAAAAATCCGAAAGAGGAATATAAACGTGAAGCATTCCAGTTGTTTTCGGAGATGCTCGATCGCATCAAACGCGAAGTGATCAGTATCGTCACCCGGGTAGTTATCCGTGAACCGGAGGACGTGGCTGCACTGGAGTCACAGCGGCCATCGAAGCAGAATATGCATTATGAGCATCCGGGAGTGGCCGAGGAGGGCGCTGAAGAATCCGGCGTGAAGCCGGTGGTGCGCGGCCAGCCGAAGGTAGGACGCAACGACCCCTGTCCTTGTGGCTCGGGTAAGAAATACAAACAGTGTCACGGCAAGTTGGCTTAGTCCTGAGGAACAGTCAGCCGAAGATGAACGCGGATTAACGCGGATAGGTCAGTGTGTATTCTGTGTTCGCCATGCAATCAACGAGTGAATGGGTTTGGTGCATCAGCAGTATGTTTCATCCGCGTTTATCCGCGGTTAAACGTCTTTGGTTTATTTTTTATCACGCCCACATAAACCTTTAGCGCGAAGGGGTATCAGCCATGGCAGTAGGATTGTCAGCCCTGCCCGACATGTATCCGGTCAAGGGGGTACGTCTCGGTACGACCGCCGCCGGAATACGCAAGAAAGATCGGCGCGACCTGGTGGTGATCGAATGCGTGCCCGGCACCGTCTCGGCGGCGGTGTTCACCCAGAATCGTTTCTGTGCCGCCCCGGTAACTATCGCCAAGAAACATCTTGCCTCCGGAGCCCCACGGGCCTTGCTGGTGAATACAGGGTTTGCCAACGCCGGGACCGGCGCACCCGGTGAACAGGACGCGCTCCGTTGCAGCCAGGCATTGGCACAGCTACTACAAGTACCGCCCGACCAGGTCCTGCCTTTCTCCACCGGTGTCATCGGCGAGCGGTTGCCTGTCGATCGCCTGATCGCCGGGCTGCCCACTGCCGTTGGCGCGCTGAACGAAGCGGGCTGGTCGGAAGCGGCCTATGGCATCATGACCACTGACACCCTGCCAAAAGGCAGTTCGCGCCGGTTTATGCTGGGCGCGTCCACCGTTACGCTGAGCGGCATCGCCAAGGGTGCCGGCATGATCTGCCCCAATATGGCCACCCTGTTGGCGTTTGTTGCCACGGATGCGGCTGTCTCGAAAGCGGTACTCGATGCCTGCATCGGGACGGCGGTGCGGCAGACGTTTAACCGTATCAGTGTGGATGGGGACACCTCGACCAACGACTCTTGCCTGTTGTTGGCCAGTGGTCGTGCGGGAAACCCGCTGATCGACAAGACCAGTGGAGCGGACTATGCAGTACTGCTGGAGAATATCACCGCTGTTTTCGCTGAATTGGCCCAGGCCATCGTGCGTGACGCCGAGGGCGCGACAAAATTTATTACCATCGATGTCAATCAAGGCGAAAGCGAGGCGGATTGTCTCGAAGTGGCGCACCGGCGCCATTTATGTGAGCTGCTCCGGCCGTGGCGGCCCGCATTTTGGCGG
>JANNJF010000778.1:0-14098 GCA_031405715.1 Gammaproteobacteria bacterium
CACTGAACGTGGCGATGCTCCCATCAGGGAGATAAACAGCCATTATTTCTATGGCCATAGCAGCAGGACAACCCGTTCCGAGCTTGTTCACCCGGGATCGGAGGTCGTCCTGGTGAGGAGGGACATCGCGGATTAGGAACCCAAAAACCCGGACGTCCGTGTGGTCTACAATGTATCGTTTAGTTGCGCTTCTAAATTGTTCTTGCCACGAGGTATTATTTGCGCGGTATCCAAGATATTTCACCAACCCATCACGGATGGATACCTTGTCCCGCAGGTCCTCAAGTTGCTGCTTTAAACCGGTTGGGCCGTACATCGCTCCGGGCGGATATTTATCATCACTCGATGTTTTCACCTCGCCAAAAGCGAACCGATCTGTCTCTCCGTCTCGCTGGAAGCCGACAAGATCGGCTCCGGGTAGACTCGATCCGGATTTTCGCTCGTCCCGTCCATCCGGCCAAGGGAAATTACAGTCTCGATGGTCGACAAGGTAAGACACCGCCAGAGCTTCACCCACGCGCCAGTTTTCCGGTGCTTTGGAGTTCTGTAGTACCCGCCGGACCGCTGCCTGGTCAAATTCGGTTTCGGGCAACCCCTCAAGCAGTGTATTCAGATCGGCTTTCCCGGCATCGTCGAACACCACTTCGGCCACTGGTCCGGACAAAGCCGTATGAAGTTCATCAGTGGTCCAGCAGAAACCGTGGCCAATAACTGGCGCAGTCCCGAGACTGTAGTTGACTGCCCCCGCAGCCACTGTCATAGCACTACCTTTACCGATGTTTCGGTTTCAGAGACACGTAGCTCACCGGACAGGAGTTTGGGTAATAACATGTCGCGCAAGGTGGCCAGGGCGCGGCATTTGCGCTTACTTGCAGCTATCCTGGCCATCATGGCTTGGCCGCTTGCGAAGCGTTCAATCAATGACACCTCTGGCAGAACGGATTGTGTACCAAGTGGATTTCTTGCCTTTTGCCACTGCGTACCCCTGGTTCTTAAATTAAAAAATCGCTGGTGACCGTTAAACTCTTCTTATCGAACTTTCAATTCTAAACGGCACAATAATGCCTTGGAGCATGCGCAGAGAATCTGAAGTATCCCGCCCAGCCAACAAGTTATTACCAGGACTGATTCCCTCACTGAAAACGGTTCTACGGGCCGCACTATGAAGTATTTACATGAAAAAAGCCCGCATGGTGCGGGCTTCTCTAACTCTTCAAAACGTGCCAATGGCCAAAGCCAAATCAATACCCCGCTGATTTATGAATCCTTCCATCCGAAGAACTATACAACATCGGCGACCCAAGACCCCACATCCTGCTTACTGGTGACTTATTGGTGACTCCCGCACCTGACCACATCGATCAGGGTTGCGTAAGACATTGATTAAATGGTGGGCCGTGAAGGATTTGAACCTTCGACCAACTGGTTAAAAGCCAGCTGCTCTACCGACTGAGCTAACGGCCCGGAGTGGTGTACTGCGGGGTATAGGAGCAACCCTGGGAAGGCCCTACTGGGCATAACGAGGGCAGCTTCAAGAGGCGGCATTATCCCGGCCGTGTGCCGGTGTGTCAAATAGAAGTGCTTAATTTATAGGCAAAATGGAGTGTATCGGGGAAACTCTGCTGGGCCCGCTACCCAACCCGAGCGCCTGGAAGAAAAGATGGCGGTTAGCCGCAGTAATGGGCCCTGCATGGCGGGCATGGGGAGGATTGCCCCCTCCCATACCCAACCAGGCATACTTTCTGCCTACCTCAAGCCGCCTTACCGCGGGGCAGCAAACGGAAGTCCGCCAGGCCGGAGGACAGGGCGCGGAAGTAGCCCTGCTCCTCCATGCGGTAGTACTGCACCTTCATGGTGATGGCGCTGCCGAAGATGATCATGCTGAGGGTGATCACCGCACCCATGGCCAGGGTGGACATACCGGTGATGCCCTGGCCGATGGTGCAACCCAGGGACAACACCCCGCCGAAGCCCATGAGCATGCCGCCGAAGATGTGGCTGACCATGTCCTGACGATTCGTAAAGGTCTCGATGCGAAAACGCCCGGACAGCGTGGCATACAGGAACGAACCGGCGATGACACCGAACACCGCGGCGATGCCGAAGTTGATGGTCGAGCCGGTGAAGGTCATGAGGTACTGAATGGCATTACCCGCCGGGGCGACGAAGGTGTAGGACTCCATGGGCACGGGATCGAAGTCGTCCAGGGCGCCCTGGCCGGTGACGTACCAGCCGGCGACGATGATGGCGCCGATACTCAAGCCCGCGAGGATGTTGTCGAAGTTTCCACGGAATTCCTTATCTTTGAATGCGAAGAACACCATGCCGAGGCCCAGCACCCCGGCCACGATCCAGCGCAGGGTGTCGATGTCCTGCATGCCGGTGAAGGCCGCGATGGCGCTGGCGATGCTCTGGTTGGCCATGCCGTGGCCGGAAAGCTCCACGTTGGTGACTTCCACATAATTGATACGCACCAGGGCCAGCAGTCCGCGCAGGGTGGTGTAGGCGGTGATGCCCAGCACCAGCAATACCACCAGGGACTTCAGGTTGCCGCCCCCCACCCGCACCAGGGTGCGCTGGCCGCAGCCCGCTCCCAGGGTCATGCCGATGCCGAAACACAGGCCGCCCACCAGGTGACCCAGCCAGCCAAAGTTGCTGGTGAGGTAGATGGTCTTACCGAGGTCCACCAGGCCTTGGGCCTGGAGTATCTGGGCGCCGAGGATAGCGATACCGATGGCGAGAAACCAGGCACGCAGGCGACCCTTATCCCCCATGTTCACCCAGTCACTCACGGCGCCCATGGTGCAGAAATTGGTTTTATAAACGACAGCGCCGAAAACCATAGCAATAAGAAAGGCCCACAGGGCCACGTGTTGAACGTTGGTGAGTTCCATTAAACCTCCAAAAATACGACGGGTATTCACACCCTGGTTTCAGCTGTGCACCAGACTGAACCCGGAGCAAGTCTCGTTATAGTAAGTACATATACACGAGTACGAAGTGTACGTGCGAAAGACGTGCCACTGACGGCCTTTATTCCGCAAAACACTTATATAGAAGCGAACAAAACGGCAGTATTACGAACAGGGAAAGACGGATCTTTATTTATCAAGGGCTACAAAGATAGCGAGTGCTTACATTAAATCGGTGGGTGACGGTTGTGTAGGGTTATCGGGGGTAGCTCCGGGGAGGCGCAGCGCCCCCGTCTGTGACAGTAGTTCGACGATGGTATCCGGATCCCGTCAGCGGGGCGGCGCTACGGATCCCGGCGAGGCGGGAGCCCGCGGTCAGTGACCTGCCGACGGACATCGCCGTTTCCCTCCGGCTTACCCATGCCCGTTCGCCAACCCACTCCCCGGGGTTTATGGGTGCGGGCGAAGCGGCTGGTAGATCGTCGGGTCGGGCACACCGACACCGTTGGTGGTTTGGGTGTGGCGACCCGCTAAAAACGCTTCTCTATACCAAGACCCACCGCACTATCCGGGCTGCCATCGCTCAGGCCTTTATCGTAGAAGACCTGCAGGGCAATTCCCGATGCGCCGCGGTGGTTCCAGGCCACTATCGCGTCGGCGGCGGCGTCAAAGCCGGCTTGGGCGGATTGACGGCCGGCGAACATACCGGTCAGGTAATTGTTGTCATTCAGCGCGAACATCACCCCGGCGTCGTACACGGCAACGTCATTCAGACTGGTGCCGGACGGGCTACCGAGCAGACGATAACCGCCGTCCACAAACGGAAATATTTTGCTGCCCACGGTCCACTCCACGCCCAGGCCAAGCTCATAGTCGTTCTCGCCGGTGCCTAGCCCCTGGCTGTAAGAGGCGGTGCCAAATTTTACCTTGGCATAGGGCACGACATCGGGCGCGGATCGGGACCCGTGGAAGCGGTAACGGCCTTCCAGCCAGATATCCCCAAGGCCGCTTTCGGTTTTGGTGGTTGCGACGGTCTTTCCCGGGCCACCAATGACCATACCGCCCGACGTCACACTGCCGGCACTCTCAACGGAGATATAGGGCACGACCAGCTTAAGGCTCAGATCGTTCACCTGATACTTCGCATAGACAGGCACGTAAGCAATCTTGGTATCCGTGGTCTCGCCATACTTGCCCACAGAGTACGAGGGTGCGACACCCAGGGTAATACTAGGGGCGGAATTTACCGCCCGGGCCATGCCTGGCAGTAAAACCACAGCCAATAGAAGATTTACCAGAATAATTTTCTTAATCATTTACCGATCCATTCGATGAAGACAACGGGGAATGATAGCGGATGTACTTGATCCGATACATACGGTGAGGCACTTCCCGGCGCCACGCGCTGGCGGGTCCGAAACAAACACCTCATAGTCGCAATGCGACCGTGAGGTGTCGGAGCACCACAATGTGTGGTTTAGCGATGCATTTCCGGACGGGTAACCTCAGGCCGTGTGACTTCCGGCTTGGTGACTTCCGGACGGGTCATCTCAGGCCGCATTACTTCCGGCTTGGTGACTTCCGGACGGGTCATCTCAGGCCGTGATACGGATGGATGTTGGGCATCCGGCCTGGCGTGATCACCCATGGCGTCATCCCTGTGCATGGTGGCCGCATCGCGGTGTTCCTGGGCTTTCAGCCGATTGGCCTTTACCTTCTCCTTGGCGGTCGGGTTACCCGGCATGGCGGGTGTGGCAGCTTCACCCGAACCGCTCGGTACCGCGGGGGTAGCCGCGTTCGCCGGTTTCGTGCCCATGTCGGTGGTGTCGGCAGCGTGCACCGCGGTCATGGTCAATCCGAGGGTGCAGATCAGGGCTGCATAAAGAGCTTTGCGTTTCATATTGAACCTCCTAAGTTGGATCAGTTGTTAATACAGTTTTCCTTCCGGCTCCAAACTACGGCGGGGATACTCCTCCGGGCCGGTTGCAGGGAGGTGCGCCGGCAAAACCTCCTTGATCAATCTGTAGCCGATGTTAGTGGGAATTTTTCCCACAGTCAATACTTATGCTATCCTTGAGATAACTCTGCGACAAGCGGTCAGTACAAAACACCATGAATGTTGACTTGAAAAGTGCGGTACTGGCCCTGCTCCACCCACTGATCCGATACCTGATCGGGCGCGGCTGGACGTATCCCGACTTGTGCGAAACCCTCAAGGCGGTTTACGTCGCCGAGGCAACGCGGCTCGACGACAGCGACCAACCCATCACCGACAGCCGCGTCAGCCTGTTGACCGGAATCCATCGCAAAGACGTGCGGCGTCTGCGTTCCGAACAGCACGCCGCCGCCCATCCACCGGCCCTGCGGCGCGAGGCCAGCATCGCGGTGCGCGTGGTCACTGCATGGGCCACGGATGCAATTTATCAGAACTCGCGCAACAAGCCGCGGCCGCTGCCGTTACGCGCCGCGGGCAAGCAACCGAGTTTCGAATCCCTGGTAATGAAGCTGAAGGCGGACATGCGTCCGGCCGTGGTGCTGGATGAACTGGTGCGCGCCGGCGTGGTGCAAGTCGAAAAGGACAAGGTGCGCCTGCTGCGCCATGCCTATGTGTCGGAGCTGCCTGCGGACAAACTGGCGTTTCTCGGCGCCAACGTGGGCGACCATCTGCAAAGCGCCCTGCATAATATCGTCGGCGAGGACCAGGCTTTTTTGGAGCGCGCGGTTTACTACGGGTTGGTGGATGCCGGCGACCTGCAACAGGCGCGCCCTGAACTTGTGCGGCGTGCAGAGCGTTTTCTGCGTGACATCAACAGCCTGGTCATGCCGCTGAATACTGCGGCAACAAAACGATCTGTTACTAACGGGCGCAGAATGCGCCTCGGCGTGTACTACTACGAAGATGAGGCGGCATCACCGACCACGTCGACGAAAACCAAAGAGCGAAAGCAACCATGATGCACCTTCACATCAGCCTTGTCGTCCAGCGCCTCCTGGCCGGCCTGTTGTTGCTCGGCAGTCTGTTTTACAGCGCCTGGGCCATGGACCCGGATCAGGGCGGGGGCATAGGCGGCACCGGCATTACCGGTATGGGTCCGGTGCAGCGTTTCGGCAGTATCTTCGTCAATGGCCGGGAGTATTTCTTGACGCCCGACACCCGCATCACCGATGATGCAACCACTTTGAAGGAGAGCGAGCTGCACCTCGGTGACGTCGTGGTTGTGCAAGGTCGTTTGGAGACAGGCAGCGGGCGCAGCGTCGCCGTACGGGTCACCGTGGAACAGGCCCTGCGTGGCCAGGTGGATGCCGTCAATGTCGGCGCCGGCACGCTCACCGTGTTGGGTCAGGTCGTGCATGTCGGTCGCGATACGTTTGACGGTTCTCCGGACAACAAGCCGCTCAAGCTGGAAAAAGTGCACGTCGGCGATACGCTGGCGGTAAGCGGGTTGTTGCGCGCCGATGGCTCCTGGGCCGCGACACGCGTGCAGCCTGTCACGCGCACCGCCGCACTGCGCGATGAGCGGTTCCTGCTGCGTGGCAGCTTGCGCGCCGCGGATAAGGTACACGGCACCCTGACCGTCGGTGCAGGCAGCATCAACATCGACACCGCGCGCATCCCGGCCAACCTTGCCGTCGGCCAGGCCGTGCGCATCACCGGCCATTACCGCCAGGGCGTGCCTTACGCCGAGAGCGCGCGCATCGAGCGACTCGACCTGGGTGTTGCCGGCACGCGGCTGGAATTGTCCGGGCACATCCAGTCACAGCCCGCCGCGGGAATAGCGACATTCAACGGTGCGCTTCTGCATTACGGAAAGGACACTGAATTCACCGGCGGCCGCGCGGCGGATCTGGCCCAGGACATGCCGATCACCGTGCTAGGCACACTCCGCCCCGACGGCGGCATCACCGCCGAACGCATCGTCCTGCATGCGGAGTTCTTGCGTGTCGAGCCGCCTCTGCCGCGCATAGAACCTCCCCAGCGGCGCATGGACCCGGCGGATATGCACCGGCCGGAAGCGCCATCCATGCGCCCGATGATAGAGCGACCAATACCTGAGCGACCCATGATGGATCGACCCTTTAGCCGCAACTAGCAGGTCAGATAATCTGGTTGTCTGGGGCACGGCCCGATCCTACCGATAAGTCGTAGGATCGGGCACGCCAGCGGCGGCAAAACCGACGGCACGCAGGCGGCAGGAGTCGCACACGCCGCAGGCACGGGCCTCGGGGTCCGGGTTATAGCAGGACAAGGTGAGGGCAAAGTCCACGCCATGGCGCAGGCCCAGTTGGATGATGTCGGCCTTGGTAAGATCGATGAGGGGCGCGTGGATACGGAAGCCCTCGCCCTCCACGCCGTCGCGGGTGGCAAGGTTGGCCAGGTTTTCAAACGCCTGGATGAAGGCCGGACGGCAGTCCGGATAGCCGGAGTAATCCACGGCGTTGGCGCCGATGAAGATATCGTGGGCACCGAGGACCTCGGCCCAGCCCAGGGCAATGGAAAGAAAGATGGTGTTGCGCGCCGGCACGTAGGTGAGGGGTATGCCTGTCGACGGCGCGACCGGCATGGGGATGTTGGTATCCGTGAGGGCCGATCCGCCCATCCAGCCGATGTCGAGGGCGGCGATATGGTGCTCCACCGCTGCCTGCGCCTTTGCGACACGCGCCGCGGCTTCCAGTTCGATGCGGTGGCGTTGGCCATAGTCGAAGCTCAGGGCATAACAGGAAAAGCCTTGGTCACGCGCCACCGCCAGCACCGTGGCGGAATCCAGACCACCGGAGACCAGGACCACGGCGTTACGGAGGGTCTGCATACTGAGCTTGGGCATGGCGTGTGTCCGGTGTCGTTCTACATGATTTTTTTTATCAACCACTGTGTGTCTACAGATAGCCACTAAGACGTGGACGTTCGACGCCGTATTCTATCTTTGGAGTGCGGGAGCGAGCTCCCTTTTATAAAGTGGCGGCAAGCCGCCGCACTCCTCTGTATTAAAGCATCAGCGCCCGCGGCTCTCGCCCCATAGGAGCTTGTGCAATTGCAGCTGCAGACGCACCGGCAGGTGGTCTTCGAGTATCCAGCCGGCGAGATCGGCGGGAGCGAGACTGCCGTAGGACGGCGAAAACAGCACCTCGCATCGGTCGTTGAGTTTGAGCGCGCGCAACTGCGCGCGGCTCCATTCGTAATCGGCGCGATCGCAGATGACGAACTTCACCTGGTCGTTGGCGTCGAGGTGCTGGATGTTGCTGGATAGATTTTTATCCACCTCGCCGGAGCCGGGGGTTTTTATATCCATCACCACACTCACGCGCTCATCCACGGTGGCGATATCCAGGGCGCCGCTGGTCTCCAGGGATACTTCGTAACCGGCGTCACACAGGGCCGTGAGCAGCGGGATGCACGGGCGCTGCGCCAGAGGCTCGCCGCCGGTCACGGTGACAAAACGCGCCGGGTGTTCGGCCACGCGCGTCAGTATGGCGTCGATCTCCATCCAGTCGCCGCCCTGAAACGCATACTCGGTATCGCAGTAGCCACAGCGCAACGGACAGCCGGTGAGGCGCACGAACACCGTGGGAAAACCCACGGTACGGCTCTCGCCCTGCAGGGAGTAAAAAATTTCGCTGATGCGCAAACGCGTGGTGTTTGGCTTGCCACCCGTGTCACGGGTCTCGTGTGACGATCCGGACACACGCACCGGAGGGGCACTCATCACTTGCCTTCTTTTTTCATCTTCTCAAGCCGCGTGGCGGCCAGTTTGGCGGCGGTGGTGTTGGGGTAACGCGCCATCACGTCGTTGAAGGTACTGCGTGCCTTGTCATAGGCAGCGTTTTCGTAATGCACGTAACCGATCTTGAGCAACGAGTCGGGCGCCTTGGGGCTGCGTGGATACTGCGCCAGTACCTTGGAAAACTCCTCCAACGCCAACTTGTAATTGCGCAATACGTAGTTGGCTTCGGCAATCCAGTACTGGGCATTGTCCGCCAGGGAACTGTCGGGGTACTTGGCAACGAAGGCACGGAACGACTTGATCGCCCGTTCGTAGTTACCCTGCTTCATGAAATCGAAGGCGGCCTCGTACTCCTGCTGCTGTGTTGCGCTCGGTGGCACATCCGCCTTGCCGGGCCCGGCACCCGCCGGTGCGGCGACGGGTGGGCTCGCCACCGAACCCGGGGGCAACGGCACGGCCCCCGCCTCCGGCGCTGCACCCGCCCGGGCCTCGCCCGGGCCACGGCGTTCCAGATCACGCACGCGCCGGTCGATGTCCGACAGCAGATCGCGCTGACGCGCCTTCAACTGCTCGATCTCGTGCACCTGCACCTCGACCGTATCGCGCAACTGGCGCTGTTCGGTCTGCAACTGCTCGAGCTGTTGCTGCAGATCCAGCACGCCCTGACGCAAGGCCTTGTCCGCCTCGCTGCTACCGCCGCCCACCGAACCGGACACCACCGGCGGCCGGCCGGCACGCCGGTCCGGCAGCACGTCCTGCGCCTGCGCCGCCAGGGCCGAAACGGCCAGCGCCAGCAGGGCCCACCAACGGATACCGCCACACTTCACGTAAGCACCCATTGGGGCTCCTTATAAACTGGTATCGGTCGAACCGATACCATTATATAAGCAAACGGCCGGATGATCAGTACAGGATCTCGACGCGACGGTTCAGGCGCCAGGACGATTCGTCGTGGCCCGTGGCCACCGGCTTCTCTTCGCCGTAGGAGGTGACCTTGACGCGGTCTCCGGTCACACCCAGGGTACGCATCATACGCTCCACCGCCTGCCCACGACGCTCGCCCAGGGCCAGATTGTACTCACGGGTGCCGCGTTCATCGGTATGGCCTTCAAGCACCACTTTGGTCTGCGGATGGGCAGCGAGATAGGTGGCGTGCGCTTCGATGATGCCACGGCTTTCGTCATCCACCGCACTGCTATCGAAGGCGAAGTAGACGCGGCGCTTGCCTAGCAGATCGGCGCTCGACGTCTTGTCGCCATCCAGGGCCGTGCCCGTGGCACCTGGTTGCTCGCCGGCACCGGAGGTCTCGGCGCCCTGGCCCGCGCCTTCGGTAACTGCAGCCGGCTTTTCATTCTGACTGGCACAACCCGCCAGTCCCAGACCCAATACAACCAACAGCGCCAACAGTGTTTTGTTCTTCATACTTGTTACTCCTTTCTCAGTGGTAGATAAATTTATCGGTTAAACGGCGACCAGGCGGGTTCACGCACATCACCCTCCTGCAATTTCAGCAGCTGACGCACGCGTCCATCGGAAGACACCGAGGCCAACACACCGCGCCCCTGCACGATGGTCGCGTAGAGAATGATCCGGCCATTCGGGGCGAAACTCGGTGATTCGTCCAGGCTGGTATCGGTCAGAACCTGCAGCGCGGAAGTCTTGAGATCCATCACCGCGGTGTGGAAGATACCCGCCGAACGGGTGATCAGCGTGAGCATCCGGCCATCGGCCGAATAGGAAGCGCGCGCATTGTAGTCGCCTTCGAACGTCAGACGTTGGGGCGTGCCGCCCTGGGCGCTGACGCGGAAAATCTGCGGCCCGCCGCTGCGCGCGGAGGTGAATATAATGTGCTGGCCATCGGGCGACCAGGCCGGCTCCGTATCGATGGCCGGATTGTCGGTAATGCGCGTAAGCGAACGGTCGGCGAGGCGCATGACATAAATCTCCGCGTTGCCATCCTTCGACAGGGTCAGCGCCAGGCGCGTACCATCGGGTGACCAGGCGGGTGCGCTGTTATTGCCTTTGAATTCGGCGATCAAGGTGCGCGTACTGTCCGTGACGTTCTGCACGAAAAGCATGGTGCGCTTCTTTTCGAACGAGACATAGGCCAGCCGCTTGCCGTCCGGCGACCAGGAGGGCGACATGAGCGGCTCGGCGGAACTGAGTATGGTGATGGGATTATACCCGTCGGAATCCGCCACCTGCAGGCGGAACATGACGCCGCGCCGCGGAATGCCCTCTTTGGTGATGTAGGCAATGCGCGTATTGAACACCCCGGGTTCGCCCGTGAGCTTCTCGAAAATGATGTCGCTGAACTGATGCGCCACCATGCGCAGTCCGCTGGCGGGTACGTCGAATTCATAACCGGCCAGCTGCGTCTCCTTGAATACGTCGTACAGGCGGAACTCCACGCGGTATTTATCCGGGCCGATCTGACGCATTTTACCGATGACCAGGGCCTCGGTCTTGAGCAGCCGCCGCCAGTCCTTGAAGATCACATCCTTCTGGACGTGCGGCGCAGAAAGATAATCCTTCTTTGGCTGAATGCGGAAATGACCGCTGCGCGCGAGATCCGCCTCGATCACCGCGGATACGTCCTGCGGCGGCTTGCTCGTGCCCTCCCAGCCGAACGGGACGATGGCAATGGGCATACCGACATCAAGACTCTGGGTAATCTCGATGGTGAGGATGGACCTGGCCGTCAACGACCAGAACATCAAAACTAACCCCGTCAGCAACAGCGCGCCACGCACGGATGTCTTTGCTAATACTTTCATCAACCTGATCAACCCTCTGGCCGGAATTTGAATTCGAATTCGCGAAAATGCTCAAACATACTCTTATCGTCGGGTACCGGCAACGGCGAGGCCTTGTTGATGGCATTCTCCGCCGAACGATCAAAGATCGGATTGCCGCTGGAACGCAAAATCTGTGTCGACAACACAGCACCCCCGGGCACCACCCGCACCAGAACCAGGCACTCCAGACCCTCACGCGCACCCGGTGGGCGCGCCCAGCTACGCGTCACTTTCTGCCGGATAATATCCTCGAAGCGCGCAATCTCACCCTGCTGGCGGACGGCGAGCGCGGCCGCCTTGGCCTGACTGTGCTCTTTTTCCTCCGCCGCCAACTGCTCCTGCAAACCGGATTCGACCTGCTTGCGGCGCTGCAAGGCCTCTTTTTTCTGCTGCTCCGCGGCAAGCTGCTTCTTCTGCAGCTCTGCGGACTTTTTCTGCGCCTCGGCGGCCTTCTTTTCCTCCAACTGCTTCTTTTCCGTCGATAGCCGCTTCAGCTCAAGGTCTTTCTGTTTGGCCTGCTCCAGGCTTTTCTGTTTTTCCACATCCTTTTCCACATCCTTTTGGATGGCCTCTTTGGCCTCCCGCGCCTGCTTGTCCAACTGCGCCTGCTTGGCTTTCTCCGCCTCCAGCGCCTGCAATTTCTCGTTCTCGCGTTTGAGTTGATCGATTTGCTTTTTTGCCAGGTCGTCCTGCACCACCGTGGCCTGCATCACTTTAATCGCTACGGGTTTGGCCGGCGTATGCAAACGTACGCCGATCAACAGCAGGATAACCAGCAACATGTGCAGCAGCAGCGCAAATAAAAACGCCTCTACGCTGCCATCCGGCCTATGGATTTCGCCGCTGTGCACGAAACTACTTGCTGCCACGGGTGGGTTTCAAATCTTCCGGTGTCTGGGTCACGAGCCCGACACTCGCAGCACCAGCGGCCTGCAATAAGACCATGGCGCGTATCACTTCGTTGTAGGCCACCTGCCGGTCACCCCGCACCAATACCGGGGTCTGGGGACGCAGGCGCAGGATGGCGGCGACCTTGGCCTGCAGCTGAGGTGCACCTATTTCCCGATCATCGAGATAATACTTACCGTTGCGGTCCACCGTCACTACCAGGGTCTCCCGGTCATCGGAGTCTACGGACCTTGCGGCGGCTTGTGGCAATTCGACCTTCACGCCCTGGGTCAGCAAGGGTGCGGTAATCATGAAAATCACCAGCAGCACCAGCATCACGTCGATGTAGGGCACGACGTTGATTTCGGCCATGAGCCGGCGGCGGCGATCGCGGTAGCTGGGGGCGTTCATGTCTTGGCCAGGTACGCCTGACGTTGCAGTATGCTGGCGAATTCTTCCATGAAGATTTCGTAACGCGTCACCAGCCGTTCGACTTTGTTGGAATAACGATTGTACGCGATCACCGCCGGGATCGCGGCGAACAGGCCCATGGCCGTCGCCACCAGCGCCTCGGAGATACCCGGCGCCACCGAGGCGATGGTCGCCTGGGTGGTGTTACTGAGATTACTGAACGAATTCATGATGCCCCAGACGGTGCCGAACAGACCGATGTAGGGACTGGTGGAGCCTACGGTGGCGAGGAAGGCGAGATTGGTTTCGAGATACTCGATCTCGCGGCTCAGGGCCACACGCATGGCACGCTGCACGCCTTCGAGGACATGCATGGGTTCGATGTTCTTCTGCTTCTCCAGGCGGGCGTACTCTCGAAAACCGCCGACGAAAATGTTTTCCATGCCGTTGAGGACCAGGTCCTTGCGTGTGTAGTCCTGGAACATCTGGTTGAGATTGCCGCCGGCCCAGAACAGTGCCTCGAAGCGCCCGGCGGCGGTGTGTGCCCGGTTTACGATGCGCCGTTTGCGGAGGATCATGGTCCAGGAAATGACAGAAGCCACGACCAGGAGCAGCATCACCAGCTGCACCATCAGGCTGGCATGCCATACGAGAGCGAGGATATCGATGCCTTCGCGGCTTGCGGTAATATTCAAGATAGACTCCAGGTGTTGATCCGGGAAACGATGTCTTCCGGTATGGCGATGGGGGAAAAGCCGGCCGCTTTCAGGCAGGCTATTTTAATTTCGCCGCGGCAGAGTACGTCCCCCTCCCGGCGTACTTGCTGCAAAAAAACCATACTGGCTGGGCCGCAACGCCCGAGCTCGACGCTCACGTCGAGCTGCTCGTCCAGACGCGCCGGCTTGAGGTAATCCACCCGGGCGGAGCGCACGGCGAATACGACACCCTGGGTGCGGCTAAGTTCATCCTGCATGATACCAAAGGAACGCAACCACTCGGTACGCGCGCGCTCCATGAATTTAAGGTAATTGGCATAATACACTACACCTCCGGTATCGGTGTCTTCGTAATACACGCGCACCGGCAGGGAGAAGGTCGCGCTCATCGCGGCCTCCGGGAGGCGGGTTTTGCCGGGTTCGTCATCAACGTCGCTGCTGCTCCTGTTTGCAAGGGTGGGGTCTGCCCACCTCTATTCGAAGCGTAGGTTGGGGTGAGCCTGCGAACCCCAACAGCCTTTGTATTATTGTCGTCGTCGCGCTCCCGCGCGGCTTTAAAATCTAATTGAGGGTCCCGCCCCGGCCGCTCTCGCGCATCCATGCGCTCCGCGGCACTCGCACATCCATGTGCATCGCGGGCGGGTTACTTTCTC
>JANNJF010000779.1:0-4940 GCA_031405715.1 Gammaproteobacteria bacterium
CGTCTGATCCTGGTGCTGAATGCCTCGCCCTATCACATGCAGAAAGGCCAGGAGCGGGAGCAGTTGATCCAGCAGCGGGTGCGCGAGTGCCATGTGCCCATGGTGTATGTCAATCTCGTGGGTGGTCAGGACGAGCTGGTATTCGATGGTGATTCCTTTGTAATGGATGTCGGCGGGCGCATTACTCAACGCTGCCCGGCGTTTGCCGCTGGCTTGTTTGCCGTGGACATCGACTTGCGCGATGGCGTGCCGACGCCGGCGATGCAGACGTTGCCGCCGCCGCCGAGCCTGGAGGAGGAGGTGTACAACGCGCTGGTGCTGGGGGTGCGCGATTACGTGGGCAAGAATCGTTTCCCCGGTGTGGCCATCGGCCTGTCCGGCGGCATCGACTCGGCCCTGACCTTGTGCATCGCCGTGGACGCCTTCGGCCCCGACAAGGTGGAGGCGCTGATGATGCCGTCGCGCTTTACCGCGAAGATGAGTCTGGAGGATGCGGCGGCCCAGGCACGCACCCTGGGGGTGGCCTATCATGTCATTCCCATCGACCCGCTGTTCGACGCGTTTCTCGCCGCCCTCAAGGATGAGTTCCAGGGACGCGCGCGCGACGTCACCGAAGAGAACCTGCAGGCACGCATCCGCGGCACGCTGCTCATGGCGGTGTCCAACAAGACCGGCAAGATGGTGCTCACCACGGGCAATAAAAGCGAGATGGCGGTGGGCTACGCCACCCTGTACGGCGACATGGCAGGGGGTTACGGCGCCATCAAGGATGTCTACAAGACCCTGGTTTACCGGCTGGCGGAATATCGTAACCGCGAGGGCGAGGTGATTCCGCGCCGCGTGATCGAGCGCGCGCCGTCGGCGGAACTGGCGGCGGATCAGAAAGACAGCGACAGCCTGCCGCCCTACGACATCCTCGATGGCGTGCTGGAAAGGTATGTGGAACAGGACCGCTCGCCGGAGGAGATCGTGGCGGCCGGTTTCGACGCGGCCATCGTGCGGCGCGTGGTTGCCATGGTGGATCGCAACGAATACAAGCGCCGCCAGGCGGTGCCCGGGGTACGTATCACGCGCCGCGCCTTCGGCCGCGACCGGCGTTACCCCATTACCTCGGGGTACCGGGAATAGGCCCCGGCCATGAGGCTACTCTGCACTAATAAGTTGTTTCTCCCGCATTACTGACACACTGTTCCGCCAGCGGGAGCGAGCTCCCGCACTCCGCCGGTCTGTGCATCCACGCTGATCGAAGGTGGATTAGAGGGGCGTTCACCTGCCCCCGGAGTGCGGCGGCTAGCCGCCGCTTTCTTAGCGGGAGCTCGCTCCCGCCTCCCAACGATTGCACAGACCGTATTGATAGTAGCGCGATCAATACGGGGAAATCTCTTGTGCAATATGGGCATCGCCCGCCAGCAGAGGTGATCGACGACCGTGTGGTGGGCACACCCTGCGGGTGCGGAATCTATTTAAGTAAGCGCTATTCGGCCAATACCCTGCGGTCGGGCCCCAGTGGCTGGGAAACCGCCCCGGTTCTGTGTTAGCGTGTAGCCTGCCGCGCGTGGGCCTTGCAAAGCGCGGTCATGCCGGATATTTTGCTGCACTACTTTATGGTAATACCGGGGAAATCACGGTCACGTTATGATGAAAAAAATCGAAGCAATCATCAAACCCTTCAAACTGGATGATGTGCGCGAGGCGCTCTCCGAGATCGGTGTCACCGGCATGACGGTGACCGAGGTCAAGGGGTTCGGCCGGCAAAAGGGTCATACGGAGCTGTATCGCGGCGCGGAATACGTGGTGGATTTTCTGCCCAAGGCGAAACTCGAGCTGGTGGTGAAAGAGGAGCAGGTGGATCGTTGCATCGAGGCCATCACCACGGCGGCGCGTACCGGCAAGATCGGCGACGGCAAGATTTTCGTTACCAGCGTCGAGCAGGTGGTGCGCATCCGCACCGGCGAGACCGGTCCGGACGCCATCTGACCCGGTTACTGTTGGACGTTACACGCGCCGCGGGTTGAGTGCGGCGCGCGGTCGCCTCAGCCGTTCACTTCCTTGAGGTAGCGGCTGTTGGGAAAGTTTTTCTCCAGCACCCGCAGGGTGTCGGTCATCAAACCCTCCATTCCCATTTTCTGGTAGGCCAGGGCCTGTAGGCCAAGGGCGTCCTCCACCGAGGGGGTGCGCTGGTAGCGTTCGATGACGTATTTCGTGCGGTTGACCGTGGCGACATAGGCGCGGCGATCGTAATAAAAGCGCGCGACGTTGATCTCGCTCTTGGCCAGGAAGTTGACCAGGTAGACCATGCGGTTGCGGGCGTCCTCGGTGTAGCGGCTCTGCGGATAGCGCTCCACCAGTTCGCGAAACGCATCGTAGGCGTCGCGCATGCCGCGCGGGTCGCGTTCCGACAGATCTTTGTCGGTGAAAAAGTGCTCGAGGGCATTGGGCTGGTCGTTGAAGTTGGCCAGGCCCTTCAGGTAATAGGCGTAGTCCACATGCGCGTGGGTCGGGTGCATGCGGATGAAGCGATTGGCGGCGGCGATGGCCGAGGCTATTTCCTGGTCCTTATAATAGGCGTACGCGACCTCCAGCTGGGCCTGTTCCGCATACGGGCCGTAGGGGTACCGCGCCTCCAGGGTCTCGAAGTGTTTGATGGCCGTGGCGTAGTTGCCCTCCTTGAGCGCGGTTTTGGCCTCGGTATAAAAGCGTTCGACGGTCCAGTCCTTGGTCGGGTCCTGATCCAGCCCGGCGCAACCGGCCAGCAACAGCAGCAGGGGGAAAAGAGTGGCAAAGCGGGTGATAATGGTCATGGATATTGAAGTGTCCGGAACGGTGGGCAGTGGTCGCTAGACGGCTAGCATACCCTGAACCGGAAACAGCGTGAAGGTGGACAGGTAATATAATGGTCGGGGAAATGCAGAAAAGTCAGTTGTTGGAAATACCGCCGGAATGCGCCGGTCAGCGGTTGGACCAGGCCATCACCGGCTTGTTCCCGGATTATTCCCGCGCCCAGCTGCAGCAATGGATACGCGATGGCCACGTGCGCCTGAACGACGTACCGCTGCGCGGCCGCGATAAGGTAAAAGGCGGCGAGCAGATTAGCGTGACCGTGCCCGAGGCGGTGGAGGCTACTTGGCAGGCGCAGGACATCCCCCTGGAGATCCTGTTCGAGGACGAGGAAATACTGGTCATCAACAAGCCGGCGGGTCTGGTGGTGCATCCGGGCGCCGGCAACGAGGAGGGCACCTTGCTCAATGCCCTCATCCATTACGCGCCGGAACTCAAAACCCTGGCGCGCGCCGGCATCGTGCATCGCCTGGACAAGGAGACCTCCGGACTGCTGGTGGTGGCGCGCACCGATCGCGCGCGTCTGAGGCTGATCGAACAGTTGCAGGAGCGCAGTGTGGCGCGGGAATATCTGGCGCTGGTATACGGCGTGATGGTCTCCGGCGGTACCGTGGACGCGCCCATCGATCGCCACCCGACCCAACGCACGCGCATGGCGGTGATGTCCCAGGGCCGGCCGGCGGTGAGCCACTACCGCGTGGTGACGCGTTATCGCGCCCATACTTTAGTCCGCGTTAGCCTGGAGTCGGGACGCACCCATCAGATTCGCGTACACATGGCCCACATTAAATATCCCGTGGTGGGGGACCCGGTGTACGGCGGCCGGCTGAAACTACCGGCGGGTTGCAGCGACGCCCTGGCCGCCGCCCTGCGCGGGTTCCGTCGCCAGGCCCTGCATGCCACCCACTTAGGTTTGATCCATCCCGTCACCGGCGAGGAATTGTCCTGGGCGCGGCCCATGCCGGAGGACATGCAACAGTTGGTGGACGAGCTGGCGCGTGACGTGCAGCAACACGCCCAGGACGACAAGTATGACTGAGCGGCCGGCGAGCAACGCGCCGGGTATGCTCCTGGCCGATTGGCCGGCGGCCCCGCGGGTGCGGGCCGTGACCACGTTGCGCACCGGTGGCGTGAGCGCCGCCCCCTTCGATTCCTTTAATCTCGGCGACCATGTGACCGATGATCCCGCCGCCGTGCGCATCAATCGCGCGCGCCTGCGCGCCCATCTGGCCCTGCCCGCGGAACCCTTGTGGCTGACCCAGGTGCACGGCACGCAGGTGGTGGATGCAGCGGCGTCGGTGGCGGGCACGCAGGCGGACGGTAGCGTTACCCGGCGCGCCGGGGAGGTGTGCGCGGTATTGACCGCCGACTGCCTGCCGGTGTTTTTGTGCGATCGCGCCGCCACCGTTGTTGCCGTGGTGCATGCCGGTTGGCGCGGTCTGGCGGCGGGGGTGATCGAGCAGGGGCTGGCGGCCATGGGTGTGCCCGCCCGCGAGGTGCTGGCGTGGCTCGGTCCGGCCATTGGTCCGCAGGCCTTCGAGGTGGGTGATGAAGTGCGCCAGGTGTTTGTGGCCGAGAATCCAGCGGCGCACAGCGCCTTTCGCGCCAACGCCGCTGGCCGCTTTTTCGCCGACCTCTATGCCCTCGCGCGTCTACGCCTGGCGAAGGCCGGTGTGACGTCGGTGCACGGCGGCGGATTTTGTACCTACAGCGAAGGCGAACGGTTTTTTTCCTATCGGCGCGAAGGTGTGACAGGGCGCATGGCCTCGCTGATCTGGTTGCAGCCTTAAGTTGGATTACGTTTCTGTGCCGCGAGCAGGTATGATGGCGTGATGCATTGAGAAGCTGCCATGCGCGCCGATCTCCTTCCCCCTTTCAGGGGGAAGGCCGGGATGGGGGTGCGAGGCGACAGATGATGGCCAGACATCCGCATCGCACCCCCACCCTAACCCTCCCCCTGGAAGGGGGAGGGAATGTAAAGTAGGCGACTTACTGTAATGAGTTGCTCAAGGGTGCTTGATAAAATCGCGTGCCGCCTTAAACGCGACTCGCGCCGATCTCCTTCCCCCTTTCAGGGGGAAGGCCGGGATGGGGGTGCGAGG
>JANNJF010000780.1:0-14031 GCA_031405715.1 Gammaproteobacteria bacterium
CCTACGGCGGCTGCGCGTCGACCACGTCGACCTGCTGCAGATCCACGACGTCGACCGCGAGACGCCGATCGAGGACTCGTGGTGCGAGATCCAGCGGCTGATCGGCAAGGGCAAAGTTCGCTGGGGCGGGCTCTCCAACCACCCCGTCGAACTCGTCGCGCGGGCGCACGCGCTCGCGCCGGTGACCACGTGCCAGGAGCAGCTAAGCCTCCTCGCCGAGCCCGACGACCCGCGCGTGCTCGACTTCGTACGCGAGCAGGGGATCGGGCTTCTCTGCTGGGCGCCGCTCGCAAGCGGCTTCCTCACGGACGACTTCTCGGTCGACGCGCTCGAGCCGGACGACTTTCGGCGACGCTCGCGTCTGGCGGGCCGCGGCGACGAGATCCAGCGGCACCGTTCCGAGGCTCGCGCGCAGGGACGGACCTTGCGGCGTCACGCGATCGCCTGGGTGCTCGACCAGCCTGGCGTCACCGCCGCGATCGTCGGCGTGCGCGTTACCGTATCATTTACCTGGTCGAAGCCGAGCAAGTGCACATACTGACCGTGATCCACGGCAGTCGCGATTTGGGCGGGCAGGTGGCGAAGCCGTGGGATGTCGGATAAGCCAGCAACAAAAATATAGCCAAAAATATCAAACTATTTAGTTCTACTTTGCAAGTACGGCGACAAGACACCCGCCCATCATAACCCCATACCACAAATTCACTGTTGACCCCACCCCCCTGCTTCCCTAGAGTCCTGCTCACGATACAGTGGGATACCCGCGCAACGCCAGGAGCACACGGAGGTGACAACGATGACCTACACCCGCAAACATCTCATCGCGCTGAGCGAGACCCCGTACTATCACTGCGTGGCCCGCTGCGTGCGGCGTGCCTGGTTATGGGGAAACGATGACTTCTCCGGCAAAGACTATTCCCACCGCAAGTACTGGGTCATCGACCGACTGCGGTTACTCGCCGAGGTGTTTGCCATGGATATCTGCGCCTACGCCGTCATGAGCAATCATTACCATGTGGTGCTGCGGGTGAACAGCGACCAGGCGGCACAGTGGTCGGCCACGGAGGTCATCCGGCGCTGGTCGCAACTCTTTGGTCTGCCGGGTTTGATCGAGCGTTATCGGTCCGGCCTGGTCACCGGTCGGGCAGAGGAGGATCGCGTCCTGGAGATCATCGACCTGTGGCGTGGCCGATTGTGCGACATCAGCTGGTTTATGCGCTGCCTGAACGAACACCTGGCCCGATTGGCCAACGCCGAGGACGGCTGCCGAGGGCGATTCTGGGAAGGACGATTCAAATCCCAGGCGCTGCTGGATGACGCGGGGCTGCTCACGGCGATGATGTACGTCGACCTTAACCCGATACGGGCGGGCATGGCCAAGACACCGGAACAGTCGACATTTACTTCCGTGTACACCCGTATCCGACAGGCCGAATCCGCGCGAACGTCCAACCGCCCCGTAGACCCACCGAGTATCGGCGACCCAACACCCACGATGTTGTTGTCGTTTCGCCGACAGATGGACGACGATGTGATTCCCTTTTACTTTTCCGATTACCTGGAACTCCTCGACTGGACCGGCCGGGCGGTGCGTCACGACAAGCACGGCCACATTCCCTCGGATCTGCCCAGCATCCTCACACGCTTATCCATCGACCCTTTGGCGTGGAAACAGACCATGTTACCCCAGGGTAATCGCTTCGGCCGCGCCATCGGCCAGATCGACCGCCTGCGACGGCATGCCGACAACCTTGGCCAATCCTGGGTGCGTGGATTACGAATTAGCCAGCGGTTGTACCGTGCGGCGCACTGAGCTCACTGTTGAGCGCGTGCGCGCCGCTGCCGCATAGTGCGAATACTGTTGTCATCATGCGGTTCAGTTCCGCCGCAACGCATCCTTTAGTCCTCCTTGAAGTAGTGCTCCATCAACATCTTCACTGATACGGCCATGGCTAGACTCCCGAACCACGATATTAGTCTTTTATCGAAATTGACGGGCGTCCAAAATCTCCCTCCCAAAATCTCCCTCCAAATCTCCAAAATCTCACCGCACTCCATGGCGCCCCGAGCGCATTACAAATTCCACAACCCCAGTATGCTCACCACCATCAACCCGGCGCCCATGACGCGTTTGAAGCGCTGGTCATTTCGAAGTATCGCGTCGTGCGCCTTGAGACCCGCGACATGCCCGACGGCGGCGATAGGCAGCAGGGTTAGCGCCGCGAGCAGATGCAGCTCGACGCCGACCACGGCGAAGGTGGTCATCTTGATGGCGACCAAAACGAACCACAATACGAACAGGGTGTTGCGCAGTTGCTCCTTGGCGACGTTGCGCATATAGACGGCCACCATCAGCGGCGCACCGGTGAGTGAGGTGCCGGCGATGTAACCACCCAGGATGAGCAGCAGTTTGTCGACCCAGGGGCTGTGACTGTGGATCGACCAGTTGATGGTCCAGATAAAGGCGTAAAACAGCGTGATTGAATAGATGAATACCAGCAGCCACTGATTGGGCAAATTGAGCAGACCGAACACGCCCACCAGTGCTGCGGGGATAATGAACAGGGACGATCGTTGCAGATAACGCCAATCGACATTGTTCAGTCGGGTTCCCAGCGTCAGTCCGGAGAAGAACAGCAGATGGCTGCCGATGATCGGCAGCCAAAGCAGCGGCTGGTTATCGACAAACAACATCAGCGGCAACCCCAGGGCCGCCCCACCAAAGCCGAGGCCGGTGCGCACGAAACCGGTCCAAAGAAAGATCAGGCCGATCAATGCCGTTTGTGTCAGGCTGAAGTGCAGCAGCATGGGTGATGTTTGCGATGAATGCCGCGCACTATACACCATGCCCTGCAACGGCGGGAAGGCCGCGGAGGGTTCAGCGCTCTCGCAGGTATCAGTCAGAAGAACGGAGTATCGCGGCGAACAGAACCCCCTTCCCCAGACAGACGGAAGATCCGCCACTCCATTGCATGCCCGACGGCCGTTACTGAACCGCGAACCAGAGCCCAAGCACCAGGAGCAGCAGGGCTATTCCCTGAAAACCGACACGGGCAAACATGAACTGATGGCTGTGGCGCTGATCGAACTCGCCGCCGTGCGCCATAGAAGCGATACCCAACACCAACGCGCCGACGGTTGCCAGCATGGCAGCCATTATCAAGATGCTTAAGGTGGTCATGACACTATCCCCCATTTGAGAGAATTCCATTGTCGGCGCAGGAGGATTGCTGGCACATTGACCTGCGTCAAGCTTCCTGGTGATAACGGATAAACCACGCCTTATAGGGGGAAAACGCCGTGCCAATCGGCATGACCTGCGCCACGATCAGGCGGACGTGGGCAGCGCCTCTTCTGCATCAACACTGTGTCATGAAGCGTCGACGGGAGGACGCATAGCACTAAACGACGAGCCTCAGCGACCCCGCTGCAACGCCAGCTGCTCAAATACGTAACCATGCAACACAAGCTGTTCCTCGGATTCCACCAGGATAAATTCGACACCATGGTAGTACACAGTCTGACCGGGCTTATCCGGATTGTCCTCGGCACGGATGCGACGGATGACCGCCGGGATATGGATGTACTTTTCGCTTCCCGCCACCATCAGTTTAGCGGATACCGTCAGGTTATCGCCGATCTCGCCGCAGGCCTCATCCACCCTGATCAGCGAACCGGCCACACTCAGATCGATGATGACGCCCGGCACACGTCCGCGGGCGCCGCTGGTCAGGGTGTCATTCACCAATGAAGCGATCACTTGCACGCTGGCGCGGTAGGCCTTGCGGATGGTCGCCTGCTCGAACTCGCGCGGATAGGCCAGGTGCAGATACGGATAGGGCCGGGTACAGACGCGCAAGATGTCCGTTTCAAATGCATACACCATGTTGCCCGACAGCAGGCGCAGCATGAGCAACTGGCTCTCACGCAATAACAGTGGATTGCCACGGGCGCGCGGCGTATGCACGATCAGGCTCAGACCGGGTACATAACCGATCACCTTGACCAGGTAACGTGTATTGCTCTGGTCGGAGAAAAGCTGTATTTGAACGGCATCCCCGACCTGCAGTTTGATGTCCGACTCCGCCATAGACCCCGACTCCCTGTTCGCCCGCCCTGTTGGATGCTGAATTTTATAGAACGCAGGATCCGGGCCAAAATGCCATGGCATCGCCAGGTTGAACTCGGCCGGGTTGGGCGCCCCAGCACCCCAGGGATTATCCGGGATACTTAATCTAGTTAGAGTCAACGTTTTAGCACAGCCTGAGTCCGGTACGATACCCCGGTGTCATTGTGCGGGACAAGCCCGGCGACAGCCCTGCCAGCCGCTTTACTCCAATGCCCGCAGGCGGGCTAGCCGCGATTGGCCACCCGCCTCAGCGGATGTCGCTGAAAAAATGGCGCGCGGGTATCGGCAACTTCAACTCAAAACACAGGATGATCATCAGCACCCGGGCAAAACTGCGCCAAATGCCCATTTGTACAAACTTACGCGCATCGGTAATGACGTGCAGATCGAGCAGCGCCGGTCGTGTTGTGCGCACCAGTTTCTCGCAGAACAACACGTCTTCCAGTATCGGCTCGGGCGGAAATCCGCCCAGGTGCTCAAACAGCGCGCGCTGCACGAACAACGCCTGGTCACCATAGATGATGCGCGTGCGTTGGCAACGCCAATTGTCCAGATAGGAAATCAACCCTAAACGCCAATCGTTGCCGGAGAAGCGATGGCGGAATCCGCCCGCGCGATAACGGCCTTCCGCGGCCAGCGCCCGCACTCTATCCAGCGCGCCCGCCGGTAGCAGGGTGTCGGCATGCAGAAACAGCAGCCAATCACCCTTTGCTGCCCACGCCCCGGCATTCATCTGCGTGGCCCGACCCTTGGGGGCACTGAGCCATTGCACTCGACTGTCCGCCGATGCAAGTTCGCAGGTGCGGTCGTCGCTACCGCCATCTACCAGGATGGTTTCGAAATCGCCGGTCTGTTCGAACAGGTGGCGCAGCGTAAGGGGCAGCGCCTTTTCCTCGTTGTAGACCGGCATCACGATGGAGATCATCCGACGTTTCCCCTCAAACACGCGGGCAGCGCCGGCTGGTAGAGCTGCGGCTCGGCGCCCAGGTAGAGAAAAACTTCTTCGCAGGCGGTGAGTATGTCGCTGCTCAATGCCGTGTATTCCCTGCCAGCCGTCGCCAGCAGGATGGATGTGGCGGGTGTCTCGGCGCACAGGCGTTGTATGCAACGCAGGCCGAAGGCATGATGCGCATCCTCCTGCAACAAGAGCCTGCGCCGCAGCGCCGCGTGGCGGTCACCACGGCGGCGGAGCTCGGCGTCCATTTCTTTCAGCACCCGTGCACCGACACCTTCCAGGACCACTTGCATGCCGACCAACGATCCCGCCAGGTTGCCGCCGTCCAGATCGGCGAACAGACGTTCACGATAGTGAAACATAGCACGCAGTGCCGGGGAATCACTGACACTGCCCCGGGGGACGAGTGCGCTGGCGGCACGCTGAAACAACCAGGCATGCAGGCCTTCCTGCTGCGCCTGGGTCAGTAGAAAGCTGCGGGTCTTGCGCTCCGGAGCCAGGAGGGCCTGCCTCTGTGCACACTCGTGCGCCAAGCGCTCACCGGCGACCAATACCTGGAACAAGTGCGCGAGCTGTCCCTTGAGATCGGTGCCGATGCGCATCGGTTTACTCTGGCGCCTTAGGTTGCACGCCGTTCAGACGCCAGTCGTAGGTCAGGTGTTTGACTGCGTAATCGCCGGCCTCCAGCGCCTGCGCCAGTTCGGCATCCGCAATGTAGCGCGCGACATAACGCAACACTGTGCCGCTGTGGCCGGAAAAATCCTGCTCGAACCAGTCGAATATCTTGGATAGGTAGGCGGTTTTTTCCCCGGGCTCGAAACGATTGCGTTGCGTGTCGTTGATGAAATTACGCGCGCTGTCCTCCAGTTGCCGATCCAGCTTGTCCGCGGCATACGCTTCGGAACGCAGTTTCGGGCAGGAGCGGGAGGCGCAGATGATGGAAAAGTGTATGCGCGGTTCCTTGAGCGGTATCAGAATCTTGTGTTCCAGATCGTAAAGATTGATCTGCTGACCACCCACGGAATATTTGTTGAGATAAAAGAAACGTACCTTCCCCAGCGCGCTGGACGGGGAGTAACCGTCCAATATGCCTTTAATGGCCAGCGCGTTGTAGGCATTGATCCAAAACGCCAGCTGTTGCGCGCGCGTCGTCAGGGTCGTGGCATCGGTATGTGCCAATTGTTCCAAGTAGGCCTGGAAACGACCATCGGCGGCGATCCCAGGATAGTCCACGTGTCCGTCCCTGACGTAGCCCTGCAGAATGTCATCGTAGGCCTGGGCAGGTGTCTGCGCTGGTGCTTGTGGTATGGACTGCACCGGTGTCTCCGGTGGTGCGGCGGGAACGGCGGGAGAGAAAAATACCATCATGGCCATGCCGGGCAGATACCACCATAGCGTGCGCGGCATGGCCGATATGTGGGCGTGGCGGATCACAAAAATATGCTCCTCGGGTGGACTGATGCGGGCGAAGACTGAGAAACCTCTGAGCAATTCAATGTAGGGTGCGTCCCACGCACCATTTTTTCGGTGGGTGCGCAGGGCTCACCCTACAGTGTTGAATTAATCAGCGCCCCTTGAACTTATCCCGTTAGTCGTTGGAGTGCGTCCATCCTTACACAGGCCGATCCGGCAGAGCGAGTTCGTCCTCGCTGGGTCCATCGGGAGCATGCCCCGGCTGCCTCACCAACCCCTCACGCATGGCCGGGCCCTACCCGCGGAAAGAGTAACTTCTCGCCATAACCACCAGCACGCTACGGCCTGGTACCTGCCGACCTTTCTCCCCGCGGATCGCTCGCGGCCTCGACGCGGTTGGTTTTCTTGTACCACACCACCGCCTGCATATTGCCATAACCCGCTTCGCGCACGCTTAGCGCATAGCCTTGCGCTTCCAATGCACGCAACTCTCCCTGAGCGAAGGCCGCCGGTTCGTACTCGACCACGTCGGGCAGATACTGATGATGAAAACGCGGCAGCGTCACCCAGTCCCGCACGCCGCCGCGTCCGTCGGAGAACTCCAATGCCGCTAGCAACAGCATGCTGATGATGCGGCTGCCGCCGGGTGTGCCGAGCACCACGACGGCGTCGGGGGTTTCGAGAAAGGTAGGCGTCATGCTGGACAACGGGCGCTTGCCGGGGGCGATGGCGTTGGCCTTGTTGCCCACCAGTCCATAGGTATTTGCCACACCGGGTTTGGCGACAAAATCGTCCATCTCGTTGTTGAGCACCACACCCGTGCCGGTTGGCATGAAGCCGGAGCCGAACAGCGTGTTGAGACTCAAGGTGGCGGCGACACGATTGCCATCGCGATCGATGACGGAGAAGTGCGTGGTCTCGGTGCCCGTGGAGCGCGGTAGCGCGCTGCTACGGGGCAGCGGCTCCTGCAGCAGTGTCCTGGCATAGGGCGGGCTGATCAGCTTGCGCACATCCATGGCAACGAAATCCGGATCACCGAGATAGCGTGCACGGTCGCGGTAGGCGCGGCGCATGGCCTCGATGATGCGTGCATCCCGCTCGCTCTTTGTCAGCTTATCCAGCGGCGGTCCCGCCGCCAGCAGGTTGAGCATCTGCACCAGCACGATACCGCCGGAGGACGGCGGCGGGGCGGAGGTAATGGTCATGCCGCGATAGTGGCCGCGTATGGGCTTACGTTCCACCACTTTATATTTCTTCAGATCGTTGAGGGTCCAGATACCACCGGCAGCGCGCACCCCCTCCACCAGGCGTTGCGCCGTCTCGCCGGTATAGAATCCATCACGCCCGTGGGCGGCCAGGCGCTCCAGGGTCTCCGCCAGCTGCGGCTGGCGCAAGACAAAACCCGGTGCGGGTACAAAACCATCGTCCAGGAAGACCTTGCCGGCGTCGGACGCCAGCAGCACCTCACGCCGGCGCTCGGCCATGGCTTGATACTGTGCGCTCACGGGGAAACCGTCGCGCGCCAGCCGTATGGCGGGAGCAAGGCTCTGCGCCAGCGGCAGGCGACCATAGCGACGGGCGATGCGCGCCAGGGCGGCGGGCGTGCCGGGGATGGCGGCGGCCAGGGGACCATCGAGGGACAAGCGCTCCGCGACATCGCCTTTTTTATCCAGGTACATGTCGGCGCTGGCCGCCAGCGGCGCGCGCTCACGCCCGTCCAGCATGGTCTCGTAGCCATCACTGGCGCGATGCAATAGCCAGAATCCGCCGCCACCGAGTCCGGAATTGGCCGGCTCCACCACTGCGAGCGTGGCGGCAACCGCCACGGCGGCATCGAAGGCATTGCCACCCTTATTAAGGATATCGTGGCCGGCGGCCGTCGCCAGGGGATGGGCGCTGGCGATGACGGCGGCGGGCGGACGCGGCGACGGCGCCGTATGCGCGGCGGCAGGCAACAGAAGTAACAGGAGGAACAGACGAATATGCAAAACCATCATCGAACGATACAAGAGGAAGGCGCTGGGTGCAAAAGGTTTGCAGCGTGCGGCGGCAAGCCGCCGCAATAAAAGCGGGAGCAAGCTCCCGCACTCCACACCCAAAAAAAAGGCGGCCGGGGGCCGCCTTTGAGTGAGCTACAGTGCATTCAGCCGGTCTTGCGGGTCAAGTCTATATACTTTGCATACAGTTGGTCGCGGCTCTCCACCACCTCGGGGTCGTGCAGGATGCAATCCACCGGACAGACCTCGACACATTGGGACGCTTCATAATGGCCGACACATTCGGTGCAGAGCTTGGGATCGATGACGTAAATCTCCGCTCCCTGGGAAATAGCGCCGTTAGGACATTCCGGCTCACACACATCGCAATTAATGCATTCGTCGGTAATCATCAAGGACATCTGTAAGAACCCCTAACTAATATATGGAGAATTGCTAATATACTAGCCTATTTTACCCATAAGCGCAGCCTTGACCACCGGGTGCACAAACTCGGTCACATCCCCGCCGAGCAGGGCGATTTCCTTGACCAGGGACGCGGACACGAAGGTTTCGCGCTCCGACGGGGTCATAAAGACGGTTTCAATCTCCGGGTCCAGGCGCCGATTCATGCCAGCCAGCTGAAATTCGAACTCAAAATCCGACACGGCACGCAGACCCCGCAGGATGACCCGGGCACCGTGCTGCCGTACGCACTGGATCAACAGGTTGTCGAAACCGACCACCGTGACACCGGGTATGCCCGCCAATACCTGCGACGCAAGACCCACCCGCTCCTCCAGAGTAAACAAGGGGCGCTTGGCCGGGTTCGCCGCCACCGCCACGATGACCTTGTCGAACACGCGGGTGGCGCGCCGCACCAGATCACTGTGTCCGCTGGTAATCGGGTCGAAGGTGCCGGGGTAGAGTGCGCTGACCTGCATGGAGGATGCCTCGTTAAAAAGTTTTTATACTTATGTAGGGTGGGCATTGCCCACCACACGCGGCTTCGTTAGCTACCGTGGTGGGCGGTGCCCACCCTACGTAAATCTGACCGGGCGGCCGTCATGCCGCTCCACCATCATTCCTCGCCAGATGATACCCCACCTGTCCGGCGCGCTTGCTGCGCCATAACGTCCAGGCGGCCGGCAATGGCAAGGCCTCATCGCCAGCGGCCTCCAGATAGATCAATCCACCCTTTCTGACCCAGCCACCCGCATCCAGTTGCGCGCAGCATTCCGCCAGCAGGCCGCTGCCATAGGGTGGATCGAGAAAAACAATATCGAACGGTTGCGCCGGCCCCTGCAGAAACACCCGGGCATCCGCCTGCACCACCTCGGCGCTGTGCGCCTCGAGTAAGGCGAGATTGGCGCGCAGTGCGCTCACGGCGTCGCCGTCCTGCTCCACCAGCACCGCCCGCCCCGCGCCGCGCGACAAACTCTCGAACCCCAAGGCGCCACTGCCGGCAAACAGGTCGAGACAGCTGGCGCCCGGCAGCCACGGCTGTAACCAGTTGAAGAGCGTCTCGCGCACCCGGTCCGGCGTCGGCCGCAGGCCGTCACGTTCGGGGAAGGTCAGCCGGCGACTGCGCCACGTCCCGCCGATGATGCGCAGCACACCCTGCCCGCCCGGCTTGGCGCCGGGCCGTTTAGCGGTCGGCGCCACCCACGATCACCGTGACCATGTGCGCCGGATGGATGCGGCGCTTGAAGGCGTCACGCACCTGCTGCACGGTGACCGCCTCGACACGCTCGATATACGTATCCAGATAGTCGAGGGGCAGTCCGTAAAAACCGATCATCGCCAGGTTGTCGGCGATCTTGCCATTGCTGTCCAGGCGCAGCGGAAAACCACCGCTCAGGTTTTTCTTCGCATCCCCCACTTCTTTTTCCGTCGGGCCGTCGGCGACAAATTTTTCCAGCGTGTCGCGCATCACCTGCAGGGCGCGTTGGCTTTCCTTGTTGCGTGTCTGCAGGCCCATGGAAAACGGGCCACGTTCGCGCATCGGCACGAAGTGGCTGTAGACACTGTAGGACAACCCGCGTTTTTCGCGCACCTCATCCGACAGGCGTGACACCAGGCCGCTGCCGCCCAGTACATAATTGCCGACGTACAGCGGGAAGTAGTCCGGATCGTTGCGCGTCATGCCCGCCTCGCCCATCAGGATATGCGACTGGGTCGACGGAAAGGAAATACGCTGGGGCTTGCCGCTAACGCTGGGATCGGGGTCGGGCACCGGCGGGATCGCCGGGGCGCGTTCGCCCTGGGGCAGACCGCCCAATACATCCCGCGCGATACGCCGCGCCTCACGCATACTGACATCTCCTACGATGGCGAGCACCGCATTACTGCCGGCATAATAGCGCCGGTGAAACGCGAGCAGGTCGTCGCGCACGACCGCCTTGAGTCCGTCCTGGGTGCCCTCGGGCCGCTGTGCATAGGGATGCGTGCCATAGAGCGCGCGGTAGAAGGCGATGCCCGCCAAGTCGCCCGGCGATTGCGCGTTCTGCTGCAGACCAATGAGCGCGCGCTGCCGCTCGCGTTCGAGACTTTTCTCAGGAAAGGTCGGGGCCGCCAGGATCTGTGCGAACAGCGTCACCGATGGCATCAGCAAGTCGCGGTCCGACAGGCTGCGTAGACTGGCGATGGCCATGTCGCGCTGGGAATCCGTGGCGAACTCCGCCCCCTTGTCCTCAAACGCAACGGCGATCTCGTCGGCATTGAGTTGGCCAGCACCCTCCCGCAGCAACCGGTTGGTCAGCGTGGCCAGCCCGCTCTTCTCGCCGCTGTCGCGCGCCGCACCGGCGTCAAACACCGCCGTTATCTGAACCATGGGGATTTCGTGGCTTTCGACGAAAAACACGCGCGCGCCGTTGTCCAGGGTCCAGTGTTTGATTTGGGGCGTCGCCTGGGCCGTCGAGCTCAGTCCCGCCAACAGCACAAACACCCAGACCGGGGCGATACGACGCACGATCATATTAGCGGACATGGTCGCCTCCCAGGGGGGCACGCGCAGGTTTCTTTTTTGTGCCGCTCAGCGGCAGCGGATTGAGCACGCCCACCGTCAGATTGTCCTCATTCAGATATTTCTTCGCCACCTTCTGCACCTGCTCGGCCGTGACACTGCGGATGCGCGCGACCGAGTCATCGATGAGCTGCCACCGGAGGCCGATGGTCTCGAGCAGGCCGATGCGCATGGCCTGATAAAACACCGAATCCCGCGCATAGACATCGCCCGCCACCACCTGCGCCTTCACGCGCTTGAGCTCCGCCTCACTCACCGGCTCGCTCTTGATACGCTCGATCTGCGCGCGGACGGCCTTTTCCACATCCGCCACCGTATGGCCGTTGGACGGGGTGGCGCTGAACAGCAACAGGACGGGGAAGGGGGCATGCGGGCTGTACTCGGTGTTGAGGCTGGCGACGACCTGAGTACCGCGCACCAGCTCTTTGGAAAAGCGCGCGCTGTCACCGCCGTCCAGGACGTTCGTCAGTACCTGCAAGGCATACGGCTCCCACTCGCCTGATTGGCCGGTCACCTGGGGTACATGATAAGCCATGAGCAGGTTTGGCACTTCCGCTGGCAGCGCTACACTCACGCGACGTAACTCCTTCTGCGCAGGTTCCGCCGGGATTTGCACCGGCTCGAGCTTGCCGCGCGGGATGGAAGCGAAATACTTGCGCGCCAGGGCGAACACCTCGTTGGGGCGCACGTCGCCCACCACCACCAGGGTGGCGTTATTCGGCACGTACCAGCGCTGGTACCAGGCGCGCAAGTCCTCGATGCGCAGGTTCTGCAGATCCTGCATGGAGCCGATGATGGGATCCCTGTACGGATGCACCTGGTAGGCGGTGGCGATAAATTTCTCGTACAGCTGCGCCTCCGGTTCGTCGTCGGTGCGCAGGCGGCGCTCCTCCATCACCACCTGAACTTCCTTGCGGACTTCGTCCTCCTGCAGCAGCAGGTTGTGCATGCGGTCGGCCTCCAGCTCGAAGCTCACCGCCAGCCGCGATTTTTCCAGCTGCTGAAAATAAGCGGTGTAGTCGCGTCCGGTAAAGGCGTTCTCGCGTCCGCCGTTTTCCGCGATGATGCGCGAGAACTCACCGGGCTTGTGCTTGGTGGTGCCCTTGAACATCATGTGTTCCAGGACATGGGAGATGCCGGACAGCCCCTTGGGCTCGCTGGTGGCACCGACCTTGTACCAGATCTGGGAGACCACCACGGGCGAACGGTGATCCTCCTTGACCACGATCTTGAGTCCGTTGTCCAGGGTGGTTTCGTATACTTGACTACACCCCACCAGCCACACGCCCAATAGCAGCACGCCGATCCGCATCAAAAACATTCGCCTTACCTTTCCTTTAAGAATGGGGGAAACGGGTGGTAGGATAACCCATCGCATAACCGCTTGTAATACCCATGTCTTTATTCGGCAAGAGCCCTAAATCAGAGCAAAAAAACCCGGGCGGGGTCCTGGCGCGCCTGGCGGACCGTCTGGCGGCCACCCGTCGCAGCCTGGGTCAGGGGCTGGCCGGGCTGGTGAGCGGCCACCGCCCGGTGGACGCCGCACTGCTCGAGGAAGTGGAGACCTTACTCCTCAGCGCCGATGTCGGCATGGACGCCACCCGCAACCTGATGACACAGACCCAGGAACAGCTGCGACGCAACCCAACCCGCGACAGCTCGGCATTTTACACCGCCTTGAAGCAGTCCATGCAGGCATTGATGGCGCCCTGCGCCCGGCCGTTGACCATTGTGCGCGGCGAGCGGCCGTTTGTGCTCATGGTGGTGGGCGTGAATGGGGCCGGCAAGACCACCACCATCGGCAAGCTCGCGCATAAACTCAAATCCCAGGGGCTCAGCGTGATGCTCGCCGCCGGCGACACCTTTCGGGCCGCGGCAGTGGAACAATTACAGACCTGGGGTGAACGCAACGATGTACCGGTCATCGCCCAGGCCGACGGCGCCGATGCCGCCGCCGTGGCGCACGATGCCATGCAGGCCGCCGCCGCACGTAAGGCCGACGTGCTGATCATCGATACCGCCGGACGCCTGCACACCCAGAGCGGACTCATGGACGAACTGAAAAAAATCCGCCGCATCATCCAGCGCTTCGATCCAAAGGCGCCGCACGAGGTGCTGCTGGTGCTGGATGCCGGCACCGGCCAGAACGCCCTCGCCCAACTGCAGCACTTCCATGCCGCGGTGCAAGTCACCGGTCTGTGTCTGACCAAACTCGACGGCACCGCCAAGGGCGGCATCCTCTTCGCCATGGCGCAGAAGGCGGCGCTGCCCATCCGCTTCATCGGCGTGGGTGAAGGTATCGAAGACCTAAGGGAGTTTGATGCGGGGGAGTTTGTTGATGCGTTGTTGCCTGAGGAAAGCTGAGCAGTCCGTAGTTTGGTGTAGATTTTTTAGTGTAGATTTTAAGTCCCGTCCAAGCTCGCCGAGCACCGCAGCCCCACCGGGGGATTTCCGCGAGCACTGTTTGAGTAACGCCATCGACAGTGGCGTTACGAGTTGCGCAGCGGCCCGGTGGGGCGAGGAGCACAGGGGA
>JANNJF010000781.1:0-7103 GCA_031405715.1 Gammaproteobacteria bacterium
GGATTGCAAGGCGCGACCGGTCACGCCGGCGATGGGTGAGGTGACGCGGGTGTAGCTGAGATTCAGATCCGCTTCACGCACCTTGGCCTCGTTCGCCGCAACCAACGCGTCGGAAGTTTTCAACGCCGAGGTGGCGTCGTCGTATTCCTTCTGACTGATGGCCTTTTGTTCCACCAGTGGTTTCAGGCGTGCGGCGTCGCGTTGCGCCTTCTCGACGCTGGCCTGTTCCTGTACCAGGGCCGCACGCGCCTGGGCCTGGGCGAGTTCGTACGGAACGCGGTCGATGGTGAACAGCGTGGCCCCGGCCTTGACGGTATCGCCTTCCGTATATAGCTGTTTGGTCAGAATGCCCGAGACACGGGCACGTACCTCCACCTCTTTCGAGCCTTCCGCCTGCCCCACCGCCTCGACCACGATGGGCACGCGCTGCGGTTGCATCTCGATGACCGTGACCGGCAGCGCCATCATGCCGGGACCGACGGCGGCTTGCCCGCCCTTGCCGCAGGCGGTGAGTAGCAGCAGCAGCGCCACGCCTGACGCCCACTGGCGGGCATGCCGGCGACATGGATCGAGCTGTGCAGGGGTGCATGGTGAACGGGTCATAGCAAATACCTAGGCGTAAGATGGGATGAGGTGTTGATTATATCCATATGTTTATGGATGTGTAGACCGCTGCTGTTGTTCAATGACCATACTGAAGGCGCAAGGAGTTTGCGCCATTGGGCGCATTCGCAGCATCAACCTCAGAGATCGGCCCCAAGATCACACCGTGGGAGATGGGAGTCCTCAGTCAATGTGTGGTCAGTTTGACGAAACCATGGAGCGATGAAGTAAAGTGGATCGCACACCCCTTCTGGATTCCGCCCCCAACCCCTGCGGGTATTTGTTCCGGCGTTCAGGCCCCTGATCACCGATAACATATAACTACATGAATGTAATGATACTTTATTGCCTCAACGGACTTTAGTGATGCGGGTCTGCCGGCGTCCGGACAAATTACCCGCTGACCAAATAACAAATCGACCTTCCCCCGAATTCACTTTACACTACGCCTAGTTACGTTCTTTCCTTGTTCCGATCGCGCATGGTTTAATGGAAGACTGATAAGAACATGACACAAAAAATAGCCGCACTATAAAGTCGAGGGAACATCTCTGGAAAACACCCGTCGAATTTTTCCCGATAGCGTCACGATAAAGTCCGCCCTGGTGGTGGATGATTCCCGTGTCGCCCAGGTCAGCCTGAGCCGCATGCTGAAGGAACATGGCCTCGTGGTAGACACCGCCGAGTCGGGATCCGAGGCGCTCGCTTATTTACGCCTGAACCTCCATCCGAGCGTGATCTTCCTGGATCACATGATGCCTGGCATGGATGGTTTCGAGACCTTACGCGCACTTAAAAGCGATCCCCGCACCAGCGCCGTGCCGGTGATCATGTACACCTCAACCGAGGGCGAGTCGTACATGGGTCAGGCATTGGCGGCGGGCGCCGTCGATGTCCTGCGCAAGCCCATCGACCCGGCGGAGCTGATGCGTATTCTGCATCGCCTCAAAACCGGCTCCGAGCAGGATGCCAACCAGCGCGTCACATCCACGCCTACGCACACTGCGCGCGATGAGGCCGCACGGCCGCATGTGTTCAGCCTGAACGATGGCGAAACGCGTTCGCCGCGCACACTGTCCGGACGCGCACAATACGACATGCCGCAGTCGGCGGCGAGCCAGCGTAAAACTGATTCCGGGCCGATGGCGTATATTGCGGATACCGCACGCAGCGACGAGGAGCAAGACTCCACCACTCCGGCCCTGGTCTGGGTGAAACGCGCACTCTATCTGGTTGTGTTACTGGGTCCGACGTTATGGTATTTACAGCAATATCGGCAGGCCGAGCAGAAAAGGGTCGACGCGCAGAAGGAAATCACTCGGCTAAAATCCGAGGTGCAACCTGCAGCCACCAGCATCGACCAAGCCGCGCAGCTACGCGACACCCTGGCCACGCAGCAGCGCATGCTGCGCACACGCACGCGCGCCCTGACCAGCGCTGTCGCCTGGGCGTTAAATCTGCAGGGGCAATACGAATACGATCAGCTGCCCCTCGGTGATGAACGCCTGCTGCTGCTGCGTGAACTCGTGGCGCGACTCAACGCGGCGGAATTTCAAGGGGTGGTGCGTGTCGAGACCTACGTCGGCGAGTTCTGTCTGGTGCGTGATGAGCAAGGCGCCTATCGCCTGCCGCCGCGCAACCTACCCTTCAGTCGTTGCGAGGTGGTGAGCCATTCGCCCGAGTATGCGGGTCTGCTGGGCCGGCGTCAGTCCACGGAGTTTGCGCGTTTTCTCGCGGAACCGTCACCCAACATCCAGATCGAAATCGTCTCCCGCGGAAACAGCCGGCCGCTGGCGTCGTATCCGGATCGCAGCATCGTACAGACCGCCGGGGAATGGAATCAAATTGCCCGCCTGAACAACCGGACCGACATCAGCGTTATTCCAGCCCCTTGAGAACGCACAGGTTTTTGTAGGGTGGGCATTGCCCACCCTACAAATGCAGTTATATTCGACGTCACGGCTATCGCCGATCCACTTCCAAATTGTTGCTGACCACGAGGCTCACCTATGTCCGACCTGGATGACCTGCTGGAACAGGAATTTCCTGTTGCCGATAATTACCTTTACCTCAACCACGCAGGCGTTGGTCCCTGGTCAGCACGCACCGGTGCGGCGGTGCGGCAGTTTGCCGCGCAAAACGTGGATATGGGTGCGCGCGACTATCCCGCCTGGGTCGAGGTGGAGCAACAGCTGCGTGTAAAACTCGCCCGCCTGATCAACGCCCCATCCGCCGACGATATCGCCTTACTCAAAAATACATCAGAGGCCTTGTCCTTTGTCGCCCATGGCTATCCCTGGAAAAGCGGGGATAACGTGGTGGTGAGTGACGAGGAATTCCCTTCCAATCGTCTGGTGTGGGAGTCCCTGGCGGCGCGCGGTGTTACGGTGCGTTACGTGTCTCTGCAGGACATCGCGGACCCGGAGACGGCGTTACTGGCAGCCGCGGATGCACACACGCGCATGTTGTCGGTCAGCTCGGTGCAATATGCCAGCGGCCTGCGCATGAATCTGCGCCTGCTCGGACAGGGCTGCCACGAAAAAGGCATCGCCTTCTGCGTCGATGCGATCCAAGGTCTGGGGGTGCTGCCGCACGATGTGCAAGGCATGCGTATCGACTTCCTCATGGCGGATGCGCACAAATGGCTGCTCAGCCCGGAGGGCACGGCGGTATTTTATTGCTCCGCCCGTTGGCGCCCGCAGCTGGCCTTGCACGAGTTCGGCTGGCACATGGTCGAAGACCTTTATAATTTCAATCCGCATGCGTGGAAGCCGGCGGCGTCGGCGCGGCGCTTCGAGTGCGGCAGTCCCAACATGCTCGGTATCCATGCCCTGACGGCGAGCCTGTCGCTGCTGGAGGAGATCGGCCTCAAGGAGATCCAGCGCCGGGTCTTGGGCAATGCGGAATATCTGTTTGCCGGTATACGTCAGCGCCCCCACCTGCAACTCATCACACGCACCGATGAAGGCCGCTATGCGGGCATCGTGACCTTCCGCCACACAACGGTCGGCGACGACAAACTGTATCAACACCTGATGGGACATAACGTCGTGTGTGCCAAGCGTGGCGGTGGCATCCGCTTTTCCCCGCACGTCTACAACACCCACGAGTCCCTCGAACGGGCCTTGGAATTGACTGAGCTTTAGTCATCCGAATCTTTTGCGCCTTTCAAATTTAGTACAAACAAGATGTCCCTTTTGTCGCAGGCGGACCAGGAGTGCTTTGCCCGCGTGTTGCTGTCGCCCCCGGTGATGGCACCGGCGTTGAAACGGGCATTTGCGCGGCGGCCAAAACTGCGGCGCCCTGAGTGAGGCTTGCGCTGTACTACGTCGCGCAAACAACGGACGCGCATGCCGCAGCGCCTTTACCAGCGGTTCGGAACAGCTCGACCGTTATTTTCACACCCAGTTCACACAGGACATTCGTCGCCGGGTCACCGCCTGTTACGTGGCACTCACGGAGGAGCAACGCGTGGCGGGCTACTACACCTTAGCGGCAGCCAGCGTACTGCTCTTGGACCTGTCGCCCAAGATCCAAAAAAAGTTGCCGCGTTATCCCTCGGTACCCACTGTGCTGATGGGTCGCTTAGCCGTCGACCGGACATTCCGTGGCCAAGGGCTTGGCGGAGCGCTCCTGGCGGACGCGCTTCACCGCAGCGCACTCTCAGGAATTGGGGCTTACGCCTTGCTGGTCGATGCCAAGGATGCGCAGGCAGAGGAGTTCTATCGGCGCCACGGATTCATCACCCTGCCCGAGTCGCCACAACGATTGTTCTTGCCACTCACAGTTGCACGGGCGTAGAAGGGTTGATTGCCGATATATACTTGGCCACAACGCGCTATAAGGCGCTGAGGAAAGAACGATGAAGAAACGGGCCGCTTAACCTGACTCATTACAGAATACCTTACAATGACAAGAGTGCACCCCGGACCCACTGCTGAGACTGCGGAAATAGCCCATGCCCAAGTCCACCGCCAAACGGCGTAGTGTAAAGAGTGGGTAAGGTAAAGACGTCTGAGCTATATTTAAGGTCGGCTAAGTGAACTGAAAAAAGAACCGGCCTTGTACGACCGGCATCACCTCTTACCTCTTCTTGACAACATTTTTCCCTGGACCCGTGGTATTTTTTCGTCTGGCCGTTTTCGTGTAACCTACTTGTTCGAAAATTCGACCGGTTACCGAGTCACGTTTTTTTATGTGTTTTACCGCTACCTTTTGCATCTCATTACGGTCACGTGGCGTCATCTCAGCAAGTGTGACTATCCCCAACATCTCTTCAAAGCGATCCATACGAACCATAACCTGTTCTAGAACCGCACCATGCCCCTTCATGTGTTCGCGCAACGCATCATTAATGAGGCTCTGGTAATTCCCGCCGCCGGCCTGGTTCACTTGATTGCGAAACCAATCGATGACGTCCGCATCGAGGCGGATGGTGATGCGGGTCTTGTGCGGCGCGGAGGGTAGCACCGCGCCACGCTTGCCTTGGCTAAAATCGTAGTGTTCTTTCATGGTTCATTTCTCATGGTACTGACGGCGTTCACGGGGTTCCGCCGAACGGGCCGAGATCAGGCGGATCACGTCCGGCCCCCGGTAGGTATAGACCACAACCTGGAGCTGCCCGAAGGCGTCCATGCCGAGGGTGACGAAGCGTTGTTCATTGTGGCGTGGATCTTCGCGGGTTAACGCCAACGGATCTTCCAATACGTTGACCATGTCGGCGAACTCCACCCTATGCTTGCGCAGGTTCTCCTGGCGCTTGCCCTCATCCCATTCGACCTGCATGCCCTAAGTGTATGCACAATCGGTGTACATGTCCACTGCCGGCCTGGCGTAGGCGAGGACGCCGCGTCCCGGACGTTATTGTTGTCGCTCTCTTGTCATTCCCCTCTCGTTTGACAAGAGGGCTTTCGCATCGTTTTGGCTTGTTTTAGCCGGTTTACACGGGCGCGTCGGGCGGAATCGCCGGCGAATCCCTTGTCATTTCCCTACAGGCGATGACAAGATTTCGTCTCACCCGGTTGTCCAATAAACGCCAGGGTGCGCGTGATGTAACCCCCCCTGCTAGACCTCTGCATTGTTAACGCGAAGAAATTCTAACTACGAAACAATCTTCTTGGCCGTTGCGAACAAGGTAAAGAAGTTGCGTGTGGTGATGGCGGCGAGTTCGTCCAGGCTGCACTGGCGCAGCTCCGCCAGTGTCGACGCCACATGCCGTACATAAGCCGGTTCGTTGACCCTGCCACGGTGCGGCACCGGTGCCAAATACGGGGAATCGGTCTCGATCAACAGCCGGTCTTCCGGCACCTGCAGGGCCACCTGGCGCATGGCCTCGGCGCTCTTGAAGGTGACGATGCCGGAAAACGAGATATAGAAATTGAGATCGAGGGCGGCGCGCGCCGTGTCCCAGTCCTCGGTGAAGCATTGCATGACGCCGCCGATGTCCTGGGCGCGCTCCTCCCGCAGGATGCGCAAGGTATCCGCGGAGGCCGAGCGGGTATGGATGATCAGCGGCTTGCCGCTGGCGCGCGCCGCGCGGATGTGGCGCCGGAAGCGCTCCTGCTGCCAGGTCATGTCGCCGCTGAGTCGATAATAATCCAAGCCGGTCTCGCCGATGGCCACGATGCGCGCATCCTGTGCCAACTCCACCAGTTCCTCGACCGTCGGCTCACGACAGTCCTGGTGATCCGGATGCACGCCGACGGAGGCAAAGATGTGTGGATACGTCTGGGCCAGGGCCAATACCTGGGGAAAATCCTCCAGATTCACCGAGACGCACAACAGATACGCAACCCCCTGGTCGCGGGCGTTTTGTAGTATCCGGGGGAGCTCGCTTACGAGGGGATCGAAATTGATGTGGCAGTGGGAATCAACCAGGGTCGGCATCGTTACATGGTATGGGTGGGTTTGTCGGAGGTCAGCTGGCCGGCGAGCAGGCCTTCAATTTTATTGCGCGCGGCGCCCGAGTCTTTTTCGCTGAACTGAATGCCGATGCCGGCGGCGCGGCTGCCCTGGGCGTTGACCGGCGTGATCCACACCACATGACCGGCCACGGGGATTTTTTCCTTGCTGTCCATGAGGGTCAGCAGCATAAAGACCTCGTCCCCCAGCTTGTAGCTCTTGGTGCTGGGGATAAAAATACCGCCACCACGCACATACGGCATATAGGCCGCATACAGGGCGCTCTTGTCCTTAATAGTCAGCGACAACACGCCGGGGCGTGCCATGGAAGCCACGGGATTCATCTTTTCAGCCATCGGGGATTCGCGTCTCTTTAGCCGGGCCCAGGGTTACGCGGAACAGCCGGGAGAGCGCGGTGTGGGGAACGCCCCCCTCGCCGGCAATCATCTCGTCGGCCACGGTGGAATAGCCGATCAGCTTCTTGGGACGGTCGAGGCGCTCCATCACTTGATCGCAGGCGTCGATGCACAGACCGCAGGTGATGCAGCCTATCTGTGCGCCATTGCGGATGTCGATTCCCGTCGGGCACACCGCGACGC
>JANNJF010000782.1:0-2529 GCA_031405715.1 Gammaproteobacteria bacterium
CCACACAAATTATCGGCCGTGGCGGTGACGCCGTGGCAGGTCTTGCAGGTGCCGGGCTGGACGTTGGCGTGACTGAAGGTCGCGGGTATCCAGGCGGTGGTGCGGTGACAGACGTCGCACGAATCGTTGGTGGCGATGTGGTTGCTCGGCTTGCCCGTGGCGGTGACGCCGTGGCAGGTCTTGCAGGTGCCGGGCTGGACGTTGGCGTGACTGAAGGTCGCAGGCAACCAGGCGGTGGTGCGGTGGCAGGCGTCACATTGTGCGGTGGTCATGATGTGGTTTTTCGATTTGCCCGTGGCGGTGACGCCGTGGCAGGTCTTGCAGGTGCCAGGCTTTACATCCGTATGTGTGAAGCGGGCGCCGGTCCAGGAAACAGCCGAGGTATGACAGTTCTCGCAGGGGAGGGCGGTGGGCACATGGTTGGCCGGCTTGCTGGATGTGGCGGTGCGGCTGCCGGGGCTGTGGCAGATGGAGCACTTGTTAGGCGTTCCTTTGAAGATGCCCTGTACATGACACTCTTCGCATTTCAGTCGTGCGTGCACACCGTCGAGGGGGAATCCGGTCTTGAGGTGATCGAAAGCCGCGTTCTTTTTCGCCGTCTCCGCCGTGGCCGTTCCCGGTGCGCCGGTCAGGGCGAAGCCGAGCACCAGCAGGGCGCCGAGGAGGCTCAGACGGAGGGTGTTGAGAGCATGTTTTGCAATGAGTGTCTGCATGACGGCGCCTTTTTCTTTATGGTCTTAGTCAATGTTACCGGTATACCGCGCTTTGCCACTTCAAAATAAAATTACTGTCCGCTGCCGGACTTGATCTTGCTAAACGACGATGTCACGTGACAGCGTTCGCATTGCCGGCCGAAACTGCCGTTATGCACATCGTCGCCATCGTGACAGCTGCTACAGCTTCCCGCCAGACTGACCTTGCCGCTCACCGGCCGTTTGTGGCAGGCCTCGCACGCGATGCCGACGTGGCCGCCATCGAGTTTGAAGGTGCTTTGTTTGTTATGGTCAAAAACCCATACCTTCCAGTTACGCGCGTTGTGACACAGCCCGCAGTCCGGTCCGAGGGCACGTTTGTGTGTATCGTCCTTGGCGTGACAGGCGTTGCACTTTGAATCGGCATCCCGGAAGGTGGCGCTCAAGTGGCATTTTTTGCACTCCACGTCGGCGTGTTTTCCCAACAGCGGAAAACGGCTTTGTCCGTGGTCAAAGAGTGTTTTTGTCCAGCTGCTTTCATTGTGGCAGCTTTCACATTTCTTGCCTTCCTGCCCCTTGTGCTTATCGTCCTTTGTATGACAAGCGTAGCAGGCCGTCTGAGTCTTGTCGCGATAGAGCACGCCGCTGTGGCAGCTCGTGCACTTGACCGGTTTGTGCTGGCCGCGCAACGCATATTTCGTATCGCGATCGTGATCGAACTTGATGACTTTCCAATCTTTTTCTCCGTGGCACGCCTGACATTTGTCGCTGAAATGGGTCTTGTGGGTGTCGTCCTTTTTGTGACAGCTGATGCAGGTGGTGGCGAGCTTTTCCGTATAGATAAACCCGGTATGGCAGGCGGTGCATTTCGTCAGGATATGTTTGCCGCTGAGCGGGTACTTGGTGTCGCGGGTATGATCAAAGGTCAGTGTTTTCCAGTCTTTGTCGACATGGCAGGACGCGCATTTCTCGCCAAAACGCGCCTTGTGCTTGTCATCTTTTTTATGACAGGCGATACAGGTCGTGGGCGTTTTCTTGAAAGACGGGTCCTTGTGACAGTCCTTGCACACCACGTCCCGGTGTCCGCCGGTCAGGGCAAACTTGGTCTTGCTGTGATCGAAGCGCACCTCTTTCCAGTTGCGCTCCACATGGCAGCTCTCGCAGTCGTTGCCGAGGCTGCCTTTGTGTTTGTCGTCCTTTTTGTGGCAGGCGATACAGTCCGACTTGGCGTCGCGATACTTTGTTTTCGGTTTGTGGCAGTCGTGGCATGCGACCTTGGGTGAGTTATGTCCGCCTTTTAAGGTGAAGTCCGTCAGGGTGTGGTCGAATTTTTTCTCATCCAGGGGGGCGATGTTGGCGTTGCGCCCCTTGTGATCCGTGTGACATTCGCGGCAGTCCCGGTCTTTTTCCATGCGCCCATGGTGACCGCGCTGCAGCTGCACGTCCTTGGCGAGCTCTTCGTGACAATCCAGGCACAGAGCGGTCTGACCGGCCTTGTTGAAACGCACGTGACACTTCTTGCAGGTGTCTTCCAGGTCGGCGTGGCCCTCGATCACCTTGCCCGGCATGAGCGCGCTTTCCACCGAGTCGGCGCGCGCCTGTGCCACGGTGAGTAGGGCAAACAGGCAACCACACAGCGCTAGCCATAGGATACGTATCACGCGTGCGTCCGGTTGTGATTAGTACATGTGTACGGCAACGACGTGGAAGATCGCGCTGAACACCATCATGTAGACAAACGGAACATGCAGTACATGCCAGAGGGAGAACAGTTTCTCGTAGGTGGTGAATTGCGCGGTGTCCTGTATGGCATCCAGGTAGGAGCGCAGCATGCCCT
>JANNJF010000783.1:0-4470 GCA_031405715.1 Gammaproteobacteria bacterium
GCGAAGTCCTGCGCTTCCGCGATGAGGCATTCGTGCCTTGGTTGAATTCTTGCTGTCCATATAGGGCAGGCCCTGGCTCACCACCGTCAGGAACACGGCACTGGTCAGGGTCAGGCTGATAAACGCCAGACGGAAGCGCACCATGCCGAGCAGGAAGGTAGCGATGCCGCTGATAGCCACGATGGCCGCGCCGGCGTAAAGGTAGGTGCTAAGGGCCTCGTCGTACTCCACCGCCTTGGTATAGGCCACGCCCGAGTGCGGTGCCCCGCTAAGGATGGCGGCCAGTGCGATGCCTAGGCCCAGCACTGCCCAGTAACCGGTACGCAGGCCGCGCAGCGTGTTGTCGGTCCAGGCGTGGGCGAAGTAACGGCCCAGGAGCAGGGCCAGGGGCGGAAACATCGGCAGGATGTACGGCACCAGCTTGGAATCCGATATAGAGAAGAAGGCAAATACCAGCACCGCCCAAAGGGTCAGGAACAACGTCTCTTTATATTCGTGCCGGTCCGACCAGGACACCGGCAGATTGAAGCGCAGGGCCTGGCCGAGGAACGCCACCCACGGCAGCAATCCCACCAGCAATATCGGCAGGAAAAACCACATCGGTTCATAGCGCCGGTGAATCTTGGTGGTGAAGCGCAGGAACTGTTCGTGAATAAAATAAAAGTTAAGAAATTCCGGATTGGCCTGGGACACCATCACGTGCCAGGGGGCGGCGATGATCAGAAACAGAATCAGGCCGGAGGGCAGGTACATTTCCTTCAGCACACGCCAGTTATTCAGCAGCAGTATCCAGGCGCCGATGATCATGCCCGGAATGACGATGCCGATGAGTCCCTTGGTCAGGGTGGCGAGGGCGGCGCAGGCGTAGAATGTCCACATCAGCCAGCGTCGCCGGGCCCCCGCTGGCGCACGTGTACCGAGCAGGAAGGCGAACAGGGCGGCGCTCAGCAGCACCGATACCGCCATGTCCAGGGTGATGGTCCGGCCCAGATAATAATACAGCAGACTGGTGGCGAGCACGCTGGCGGCGAGCAGTCCGGTACGCCGGTCGAACAGCCGGCGTCCGGCGACGTAGACCGTGACCACGCCGAACAGGGCGAACAACGCCGGCCACAGGCGCAGCGCCCACTCGTTCAGACCAAAGGCCTGAATGGCGCTCGCCTGCGCCCAGTAAAACAGCGGCGGTTTCTCGAAGTACTTCACGCCATTGAGACGCGGCGTGACATAGTCGCCGGTCGCCACCATCTCCCGCGGGATATCGCTGTAACGCCCCTCGTCCGGTTCCCACAGGGCGCGATCGCCGAGACCGTAACCGAACAGTGTGCCGACCACCAGCAACAACAACAGGATGTCCCACAGCCAGGTGGAGCGGGACGGGGCGGTGATCTCAGGCATGCACAGGGCTTCCGGGAGGGTTGTAGCCTGCGTTAGAGCGGATGAAGGTCGTCCGGTTGCTGCGGGCAGAATATTTCGGGATGACGATAATGGCCGCTCAACCGCCGGCGGCGGCCTTGGGTAAGGGCGTCACGTTGCCCCGGCCATCGGGGATGGAGCGGATGGCGAACTCCATGCTGGCGAGATCACCCAGCACATAGGTGGGCGGCGCACCGATGCCCGCCACCGTACCCGGATCGATGAGCAGGGTCTCGCCACCTTTTATATTCGCGATGCGGTCGATATGCGCCCGGTGTTCGTGCCCATTGCACACCAGGTCGTAGTCGCCGGTGAGGGCCATGCCCCGGGCATAGTGGGGAAAGTGCACCAGGAAGATCTTGCGGCCGTGCAGGGTGAAGGCGGCGTCCTGACCATAATAATTAACCAGGCTGCCGGGTTTATGCGCCAGCCGGTTCATGTGGTACATGTCGCCGGTGTTGTTGCCGTGGATGACGTGGATGGGCAGACCGAAGGGGGTGACCGCATGCAGGGTGCTGGGGGCCACCACATCGCCACAGTGCAGGATGGCCTGGGCGCCATGGCGCTTGGCGTCGTCCACCGCCGCGGCGAGTAACTCGCGGTGGTCGTGGCTGTCGGACAGGATGCAGATTTTCATGCGGCGGATTTTACCTCAAAATCCGCTGCTTTTGCGGATTTTTTAGCCCCTTCCCCCTTTCAGGGGGAAGGCTAGGATGGGGGTGCACAGCCTAAACATTTCGCCCTGCTTGATAAAACCCCGTCCCACATTCACATCATTAATATTCCCGCGACACAGGACTTTCCCGCCCGGGTCCGCGCAAAAAATAGATGCTCCCTTAGTCCTGCACTCACTGACCTTTGCGTGGCGATCGCGCACGCGGAGTGGTCGCCCCGTTAATTCTTGGTGGCGGTCGTGGGGCGTTATACCCCCATCCTAACCTTCCCCCTTTCAGGGGGAAGGGACTAAGGCAGGTGCTACCCCGCGCAACAGGACAGCTGCGTCACGTCCCGGCTAAAGGTCTGGGCGCAGAGCTTCAGGCCCTCCACCAGGGTGAGATAGGGGAACAGCTGGTTCGCCAGCTCGTCCACCGTCATGCCCTGCCGGATGGCCAGGGCCGCCGTTTGTATCATCTCGCCACCTTCCGCCGCCAGGACCTGGCAGCCCAGCAGACGCCCGCTGGCGGTTTCCGCCACCAGCTGGATGAAGCCGCGGGTGTCGTAATTGGCCAGGGCCCGCGGCACGTTTTCCAATGACAGGGTGCGGCGGGTGACGCTGAGACCCTGCTGGCCGGCAGCCTCTTCGGTCAGCCCCACGGTGGCGACCTGGGGGTCGGTAAAGACCACCGCCGGCAGGGTGGACAGGTCGAGGGCCGCGTCACCGCCCAGCATGTTGCGCGCGGCACACGTGCCGGCGGCCGCCGCTACGTATACCAACTGCGGATGCTGGGTGCAGTCGCCGGCGGCATAAATGGTCGCCACCGAGGTGCGCAGGTGATCGTCCACGATAATGGCGCCGCGCCGGTCGGTGGCCACGCCGGCCCGCGCGAGATCCAGGCCATCGGTGTTCGGTCGGCGGCCGGTGGCCACCAGCAGGCGATCGCCACGCAGTTCCCCTGCCGTGGTCTGCAGCACAAATTCCCCGCCGTCGTGGGACGCGGCGAGTGCCTGAGTGTGGCCGAGCACACGCACGCCCTCCGCCTGCAGCACCTCCTGCAGTCCGTGGCCGAGTCGCACATCCTCTTTGGACAACAGGGTGCTGCGCGCCAGCAGCGTGACCGCGCTGCCGAGACGCCGGAATGCCTGCGCCAACTCCAAGGCCACCGCCGATGCGCCGAGCACCAGCAGGTGTCGCGGTGGTTGTTCCGCCAGCAAGGCCTCGGTGGAGGTCCAGTAGGGGGTGTCCGTCAGTCCCGTTATCGCCGGCAGCGCCGGGCGTGCGCCCACGGCCAGCAGGATGCGGTCGGCCTGCACGCGTTGTTCGCCGCCGGCCCGCAGCGCGACGATCAGCGTGCTGGCATCTTGCAAACGCGCCTGGCCACGCAGCAGCGTGATGCCAGGGTGGGACGCGAGCACGCTTTCGTACTTGGCGTGGCGCAGCTCGGCGACCCGCGCCTGCTGCTGCCGCACCAGGGCCGCACGGTTGATGGACGGCACTGGGTATACGATGCCGTCGAAGGCGTGGTGTGTGCCCAGGTGGGCGATGTGCGCCGCACGCAGCAGAATCTTGGACGGCACGCAGCCCGTATTGACGCAGGTCCCGCCGATGACGTCGCCGCCTTCGATCATGCTGACGCGCGCGCCGGCCTCTGCCGCGTGGATGGCGGCGGCGAAGGCGGCCGCGCCGCTACCGACGATGGCGATGTGCAGGCCGTCAGGCTGTCGCTGCGTAAAGCGGGCTTGTGACATGTCGGGTTGCTTCCATCGCGAGGGTCGATGGACTAACCTTACCTCCGTACCTAAGTACAGAGTCAAGGGTCGAGGAGAAATCATGGCAAGTGCCGATTACACCATCGGGCGGCTGGCGGCTGCCGCCGGCGTAAATGTGGAGACGGTGCGTTACTACCAGCGCATCGGTTTGATGGCACTGCCGAAGCGCGCCCCCGGCGGCATCCGTCGCTACGGCGAGGAGCATTTACTGCGGCTGATGTTCGTGAAGTCCGCCCAGGGGCTGGGGTTTGCGCTGCACGAGGTCGCCGACCTGGTCAAACTGGATGACGGTACCCAGTGCAGGGTGGCGCATGATATCGCGACGCACAAGCTTGCGGATGTGCGCAACCGCCTCCGGCAATTACGGCAGATCGAGAAGGTACTGGCGAAGCTGGTGCGTCAGTGCGAGGCACGCCGCGGCGCGGTGCGTTGTCCGATGATTGCGGCATTACGGCATCCGACATAAAGCTCCAGGGGCCTCCTTTCGTAGGTTGGGTTAGCCCAAAGGGCGTAACCCAACAAAACCCAGCCTACGTGGCGGAAGCACCGACGCTGCCCCACCTTGTCCGCGAAAAGATGTCGGGTTACGCTGCGCTCTTGACCCGCATGGGGGAACCCGACCTACGGGAC
>JANNJF010000784.1:0-8696 GCA_031405715.1 Gammaproteobacteria bacterium
ACACATGCGGCGCTCGCTGCTCGAACCCTTGGGCATGCACAACTCCTCCTTCACCCTGAGCCCGGAAGCAACACCGCTACTGGCGCGCGGCTACGTCGACGGGCAGGCATCCGACCCGGTACAGGTACGCGACGTGCCGGCCGGCGCACTCAGCAGCAACGTGCTGGATCTGGGCCGCTTCATCCAATTCACCCTGGGCGACGGTTCCCTCGATGGACAGCAGGTGCTGGCACGGAAATACCTGGATGCCATGCTGCAGCCACAATATCCCGACAACCCCCTGAATTTCGGCCAGCGTTTCGGCCTCGGCTGGATGTTGAGTGGCATCGACCTGCCGCAGGCGGGCGCCGTCGCCTGGCACAATGGCAGCACCAAGGCCTTCGTCAGCCAGATGGTCATCCTGCCGGAGAAGAAACTCGGCGTGGTGGTACTGGCCAACGCCAATAGCGCCGGCCCCTTGGTGTATGACGTCGCCGAACAGGCACTCAAGCTGGCGTTGGAGGCGCGCGACGGTATACGCCCGCCCGCTGCAAGCACCAACAGCGCGGTGACGCTGCCGGTCGCGACCCTGCAACAGTATGTCGGTGACTACAGCCTCATGGGCACCCTCGCGCACATCCGTTTGCAGCACGACCGCTTGCAGCTGCAGGTACTGGATCACACCCTCGAACTGGTGCCGGAAAGCGCCACCGATTTTCACGCGGAGTACCGTCTGTTGGGCATGATGTCCGTGCGCATCCCGTTTCCGCAACTGCAATTCGTGCGCGTCGATGGGCGTGACTTCATGTTGCTGCGCGATCGCGTGGTGAGTGTGGCGGAAAAGATTCCAACCTACGCAGTGCCGGAAATATGGCGCGCGCGTACGGGTAATTATCACATCACCAACCCGGACAAGGACTACCTGGTCAATCTCGACCACTGCCGCATGCTGATGGAAGATGGCAAGCTGCTGCTGGACATCAAGATCTCGGGCATCGAAGACCGCCGGGTAAAAGTAGTGGTAGTGCCGCTGTCGGACAATGAAATCTACGTGTTCGGGCTCGGCCGCAATGTCGGCGACGTGGCGCGCATGGAAAGCGACGGGACCAAAACCCGCATGTGGTATTCAGGTTACCTGTTCGAACGCGAGGCCGATGCAACCGCGGAACAGACCATAGCCGCCTATCCCACCACCCGCTGAGCGGTCACAGCGGATTCCTCGGGCCGACCTCGCGCCAACCATGCACACTGCCGGTGGTATGCGGACTGGTGATGTAACTCACGGAAAACAACACCTCCGACCTATACGGTGCCTGCACCGCCGCCTCGCTGCCGATCAGGCGCACCCCGGCCAGATCGAGGCGGCTATCGATGGCCTTGATCGCCACGCTTGCTTGAATGACGCTGTTGGTGATGGTGACTTTGGCGTCATCCGCGCGCAGTCCACCCTGCACACCCCCGATACGACTGTCCTCAATGGTCACCGCGGCGTCGGTAATACGCACCTCTCTGACGCGGACATTGCGCAACAGCACATCCTTGCAATCCACAATCACGATGCTGTCGTAATTTCCCTCAAACACCCGACCTCGCTGCTTCTTGCAGCTGCCTTCACGCGTGGACACAAACACGCCGACATCATCTAACGGCCGTATTTTCTGCGAGTTCGACGTCACGACCGGCCTGCGCACATAATCAAGCACCAGGGCATCGAACTCCGTGGGCGCATCCTCCATAGGTGTGTGCGCGGAATTGGCCAGTATCTTCAGTTCCGCCTCCGCAAGATTGGCCGCCAGTACCCTGCCGGTGCGCAACGGCGTGAGCGGGTCCTTGGCACCCCAGATCACCAACACCGGGGCACGCACGCGCTGGATGATGCCGCTGAAATCTTCCAGCACCACCGCCAGGCCGGCGATCTTGGCCGGGTCCCCGCCCAGTACGTTCTCGCGCAAAGTCGGGCTAGCGATGACCAGGTCGAGGTCCGGCTGCATCTTGGCGACCATCCCAAGAATATTGCCGACCAGGCCGTGCAACTGCTCTTTCTGGTTGGGATAAAAGCCCGGCACAGCACCAATGCCGAGATACGACAGATACTGGCTGTAGGCCAGGTGATGCAGGATGCCGGGCACGTCGACGATCACCAGTCCCTGCACGTCGTCCGGGTAGGTTGCGGCATAGCGCAGGGCTACCGCGCCGCCCATGGAATGGCCGATAAGCACAAACGGCCCCTCGGTATATTTTCCGGCGATATATTTCACGAACGCCACATAATTTTCCGGCGTATATGCCTTGTTGCCACCGGTCGAGCGACCGAAGCCAGGCAGATCGAAGGTCACCACGTGGTAGTTCCGTGCCAGCTTGGGGATTAGCACGTCCCAATCGCGGGCCGCGTTGTGGCCGATGCCGTGGATCAACAGCACGCTTGGGGCAGCGGATTTTCCTGCCTGATACACGTGCGCCCGTCCGTTAAACACCGGATCCTCGATGATGCTTTCCCGCACAGCGGCGATATTCGCGTTATCCGGCGGTGCAGCATGTCCGTCGATCACCAGCACGGCCAGCAGAAGTGCCGCGATCAGCCTCGTTATCATGCTCATTTCACATTCTCTTCACATTGTTTATGCGGAGGGTTGAGGGTCGGCTGCGAACTTTCCTATTTATGCGGAATCAAATTTGGTCTATCGTCGGTTACCGACGGCATCATCACCCGAGTCTGAACACTGACATCTCAAGGAGCGCTCTATGAAGCATCATTTCACATGGTCAATCTTCATTCTACTCCTGGCGCTGACCGGTTGCGCCCATCACCGAACCACCGACGGATACGCCAAGGCCTTCTTCGATGACGGCCGCAGCTATATTGTCAAATCCCTGAGGAAACAGGACGCCAGCCAGGAACAGCTCGATCGGGCGAAGGCCATACTCGATCGGGATGAGGCCACGGTAACGCGCCACATCGCAACGCTGTTCCGCGCCCAACAGGACGTGCTATTTGCCGTCACCACCGGCAAGGATACTGCCACCCTGGCACCTCTGGAAAACAGCGCGCACCAGGCGCAGGCGGAAGCGGTGCGCAGCATAGGACAAATGCACGAAGCGCTGCAGACGGCCGTCGGCCCGGAACTGTGGAAGGCGACCACGCTGAATATGGAAAAGAAGATGGCGCGTTATATAAGAAAATAACCGTTGCGCGGCTGCCCGCTCCATCGCAGGGGCGACACCGGCCGACGCGCACGTGGCCCGAGTCACTTGACCGGCCGCACCATGCTCGGCGCGACTAGGCTTGCGGCCACCACTCGCGCCGCCACAGCGATGCCGTTCCTGTTCCAGTGGGTGTCGTCACGCCACCAGGTCAACTCGTCCTTGGTCAACAACTCATCCGACGCCTCGACCAGCGGTTGAGTCAGATTGGTGCAGGCGAGATGGTTTTGCTGGCACACACGCTGGAGATAATCCCAGGCGGCACTGGGCAGGACCTCCCCCGGGTTGATGTGCTTGCGATACACGCGGTATTTCGTCGGGATGAAAAAGATGTGTCCGATGTCGCCGCTCATAGCCTGGATGGCGCGCTCGAAGCTGCCGATGGGAGGCAGTGAGGTGCGGCGCGCCGCCTCGACATACCCTGTGAGAAAGGCGATCTTCTTTGCATTCAGCTCGCCCATCGTCAGGTATTGCGAGCCCGCTATCTTGGATGATCGGGTGGCACGCGCAGTCAACGATTTCGTCACGCGAAATACATTCGTCGAGGAAAACAGATTGGAATAGCGCTTGAAGAACAGCGCCACCGCCGAATGGCGTTTCACCCGTGATTCGACGAAGTCATTACCCTCGAAGATGAACAACAGCACCTTGGCGTCGGTCTGGTGGGTTGCCTTGAATCCGGCCACATACCCGGCATAGTCCACCACATCCCCCGGATGCGCCAGATTATAGGCGTCGATGGCGTAGTCCCGGCGTAGCTGCGCGCTCAGCATATCGGCCTGGCTGTTGCCCGTCCCGACGACAAAGGAATCGCCCACCAGCAGATAGCGCTGTCCCTGGTAATCGGCGTCATTTCTGAAGCCGTAGGAATCGATGTGGTAGATGACAGAGCGTGGCTCGGCGATCTTCAGCGGCGTCATGGACTGCAGATCGCCATGGGGCATCTGCATCTCCAGCGTGGCGCCGGGCTGGAAGATTCTGTGGTGATGTTGGTAGTCGAAGGTCGACAGTCTTTCGTCCGGCCGGAAATAAATGGCGTTCTCGAATCCCGTGACGCTCAGCGCCAGACTATAAAACAGCGTGACCGCGAGCAACGCCAGGGTCACCGCCACCGAACCGATGGCGGTGACCCTGGCGTAGAGTGCGCCTGCGAGTATCGCCAACAGCAGAAACACACCGGTTGGCAAGCCGTAGGCAAGCAGGGTATGAAAGACCACCAGATAGGCCACGATGGTTATCCATCGCCGGCCCCTGTCTTTACCCATGGAGGTATTGGCGGCAGGTGCCTCGGCTTCTTCCAGCACAGTCATTCAACGTCCACCCGTCCGGCGGTCAATCCGGCTTGCGCGCCACATACTCGCTGAAGACACCGAACCAGGTACGGCGCGTGGCGCCGGCAAAGCCGCTCGCCGCGAGCGCCTCCAGGATGTCCTTGCCGGGCACGAACTTGTCGACCGTCTCCCAACAGTACTCCATCAGGACACGCGCCTGCTTTTTGCCGGAGCCTATCTGGCTCAGCCAGGGAACCAGCCGGTTGAGATAGAACCGGCCCACGGCGTAACCCAGGCGGGACTTGGGTTGCGCGAACTCGAGGATCAGCAGCGTGCCGCCGGGTTTGAGCACCCGGGCGTACTCGTCGAAGGTCGTCTTCAGATCCGCCACATGGCGCAGCGCATACCCCATGCTGAGAAAATCGAAGGACGCATCCGGCAGCGGCAGGCGTTCGGCCACACCCTGGATCACCGGGATGCGTGCGGTGCGCACCGCCTGCTGCAACATGCCCATGCTCGGATCGAGCCCGACCACGCTGCCGGAGGCGCCGACGATGTCCACCGCGGAACGCGCAATGGCGCCCGTGCCTACAGCCACGTCCAGATGACGCATGCCGGCAGCGAGGCCGGCGCGCTTGAGGGCATCACGCCGGTACCACACCCCCGAGCCGAAGGACATCATGTTATCTATCCAGTCGTAATTACCCGCGGTCTCGTCGAACACCCGGCTGAGAAAACGCCGATGCTGGACTTCCGACTGATAGTACTTGGGCAATGGGGGATGGGGGGAGACTTGTCCTGTGTCTTTACGCGGGGTATTGGGCATGTTCTTCACCAGTCTGCGGCAGGATATCGAGATCCCCCGGCCGGCGGATTACGCCGGCCGGGGCTAAGGCCTACCTCTTTTTTGCCTTTTTCTTGGCCTTGGCACCACCTGTGGGCTTCTTTTTCGCGACGGGTTTCTTTTTGCCTGCGGGTTTTTTCTTTGCCGCCGATGGCTTTTTCACCGGCGACTTTTTGCTGGATTTCTTGGGCGCGGACTTTTTCTTGCTGGCCGCTTTCTTCGCGGCTGGCTTCTTGGCCTGGGTGGCGGCGGCGGTTGCCGGTTTCTTCACCCGCACCGCGGGGGCCGATTTTATCCGCTCGATGACCTTGCTGAGGTGTTTGATGTCCTGCTGCATCTGCTGCACCGCCGCCTTGGCCGCATCCATGCCGGTTTGACCCGTCGCCAGCTGGCCGTAGGCCGATACGACCACGCTGTCTTCCAGCGCCGCGATGTGTCCACCGGGCGCCCCGAGAGACAGGCATGCCTGCACCATCTGGGCATTGGCGTCCAGGCCGATCTCGTGCAGGTGTTTTGCCCGTTGCGGTCCCACCCAGCTCAGTACCGACCATTTATCTCCGGGGGCACCCGGCGACTTGAGATATTCCTGCCATACCTTGATGGCCTCTTCGCATTTCGCGATGATCACTTCAATGCTCGTGATCGCCTGCTTGCGATTTATTTCCCGATCCATCTCGCCTTGCTCGATCAGCGAAATTGTCCTGTTAAGACAGTGCATGATTCCTCCTCCACAAAAAGACCGACATTATTCGATTGTGCCGCGATGCTTCCAGCCAGGCTGAAGCGATGATGATAGCCTAAATTCGCCAGCGCAGATATCAATCCGGAATATGCTGCCGGTGACCATCCGGCCGCCAGGCCGGCGCGATGACATTGGGCATGGTGGAACGCTCCAGCAGGGTGGCGGGCGCCACGGTAAATTCGCCGTATTTCATATTGATCCGATCGATGGCACTGAAACGCTGGATACTGCGTACCTCGTCCGGCGAGAACAGTTCCAGCTGGCCGCTGGCGTTATGCAGATGAGTGGCGGTGATCTGCACATGCGTTACCGCTTCGCCCTGCCAGTGTGCATCCAGAAACGCCTGCGCCAGTTGGAAGAAACGCTTGCCGTCGCCGGCGGCATCGGCCAGGGGAAATTGTTCGGCGATACCGCCGGCCGCGTCACCGCCCTGGGCATAGCGCAACCCCACGTAGAGCCGGCCCGCCTGCATATCGTAGCGGCGCAGGCGCGCGGCGACCTTCTCGCACATGTGGCGCAGATAAGTCTGTACAGTACGGCGGCTGATGGTGCGCGGCGGCAACACCTTGCCATGACCCACGGACTGGGGCGGCGCCACCTCCTGCACCACCGGCGCCGTGTCACGCCCCTGACACATCAGCCACAGATGCTTGCCGACCACGCCATAACGACGCACCAGCAGGTTCACCGGCATGGCCGCCACGTCGCCACAGGTGCGCGCGCCGTACTGCCGCAGAAACGCGCTGATGCGCGGGCCGATGCCGCAGATCTTTTCCATGGGGATGTCCCGCAGGCGCTCGCGCGCCTCCCACGGCGGGATCACCGTCAGGCCATTGGGTTTGAGCAGATCCGACGCGACCTTGGCGGTGGATTTGTCGCCGGCCACGCCGACGGAACAAGGTAGGCCGCCGGTGACCTTGGTCACCAGGTCCCGCACCATCTGCGCCATGTGCTCGGGGGTGCCATGCAGGCGCTGGCAGTGGGTGACGTCGAGGAACGCCTCGTCCACGCTGAACACCTCCACATCCGGACTGATGTCCGTGAGGGCGTGCATGATGGCGGTGGAAATGGCGACATAGACCTGCGGCCGCGCCGGCCGCTGGATGATGTCCGGGCACAGCCTGCGCGCCTCGTGCAGGCGCATGCCGGTCTTGACCCCGGCGGCGCGCGCCTCATAAGAACATGTGATGAGGGTGCTGCCCACCGCGCCATTGGTCACGCCGATGGGCTTGCCGCGCAGCTCGGGGAAATCGCGCTGCTCCACCGAGGCGAAGAAGGCGTTCATGTCCACGTGGATGATGGCGCGCGGCCAATAGCAGGTGCGCACAGGGTTACCGGTAGGAACGAAACTGGCCGACCACCACGCCCTGAATGCGCACACGCGCCGCACTGTAGCGCAGGGGTGCCAGGGCGGCGTTGGCCGGCTGCAGGGTGATGGACCCGTCGCGGTTGCGCCGCAGGCGTTTGAGGGTCGCCTCCAGCCCGTCGATGAGCGCCACCACGATCTCACCGTCGCGCGCCGTGTCGCGGCTTTCCACGATCACCATGTCGTCCGGCAGGATGCCCGCCTCGATCATGGAATCCCCCTGTACCCGCAGCACGAACCGGTCGGGACCCATGAAGAATTCGCTCAGGTCGATGCTGTCGTGCCCCGGGATGGCCTCGATGGGCTGGCCGGCGGCGATGCGCCCAAGCAGCGGCAGGGTGCTGCCCAGGGTGTGCCCGGACGCCGTCTCCCGCAGCCGGATGCCGCGGGCACGCGCAGGCTCGATGCTGATGAGGCCGGCATCGGCGATGGCCTGCAGATAACGATGCACACTGCCGCGCGAGGCGATACCGAGGTGCGACGCGATCTCACGCAGCTTGGGCGGCGCCCCATGGCGACGCACATAGGCGCGGATAAAGTCGTACACCTGGGATTGGCGGTCGGTGAGCATTTGTTCTCCTTTTGTTCTCGTTCAGCATAAAGCACCCGCTGCCCGCAGGCAAGCGCAGGCTGCCCTTCCCTGTCAGCCCGCGCGGTGGTGGCAGAGGCGCTCAACCACCCGATCCCCGCTCCCAAGCCGGGGCGGCGGCGCCCAGGCCGCCGCCGCATGCCAGCGCATGTTAGACTTGATGCATGTTGCGACAGGAACCAGTGACGTGCCCCTACTGCGGCGAAACCTTCGAAACCAGCCTCGACACCTCGGGCGGCACTCAGGAATACATCGAGGACTGCCAGGTGTGTTGCCGGCCTATCGTGTTTCAGATCGAGGTGGACCACGAGGGCGAACTATGCGGCGTGCAGGTGAAGCGCGACGATGACTGACACCCACCGACCCGGCAGCGACTACCCGCCTATTGCCTGCGCCCACTACGACGTATTTGAAAGCGCCATCACCCGCCGTCAGCGCCTGCAACTTGTCTGGAATGAAGAGGGCATGGACCACACGCAGAGCGTCCTGCCGACGGACTTGGAAACACGTGCCGGGGAAGAGTTTCTCATCGCGCGGGATGCCAACGACCGCCCGTTCAAAATACGCCTCGACAAAATCAGGAAGGCCATCCCACTATGATCATGCATCGTTATGTCATCGGCGGTATCCTGTTGTGCGCGCTGTCCCCGGCCCTGGCGCAGGAAGGATGTGACCGGACCGAAGGCGTGCAGGTGCAGGTGCTC
>JANNJF010000785.1:0-2173 GCA_031405715.1 Gammaproteobacteria bacterium
CCCCCCACGCACGCTGCCGGGAAATGCACCAGTCGGGGCGGTTCGCAACCATGTTGTAGATGCGCAGGTGCTCGGCCAGGATGCCGCCATCGGCTATATGACCCAGGCGGGACAGCTGGAGTTGAACGTCATGATGCCGGCCCTGGGGTCGGCGCTGGTCGACGCCATGGACTGGCTGACCCACGCCCTCAACGCCACCACCACGCAGAATCTCGAGGGCCTCAGCGTGGATCGCGCACGCTGCCGTGACTACGCCCACGCCAGCGTCGGCCTCGCCACGCTGCTGAATACCGCCATCGGTTACGCGGCGGCGGCTGAGGTGGCCAAGGAATCCCAGCACAGCGGCCGGCCGGTGCGCGACATCGTGGCCGAGCGCGGCCTCATGACGGCCGCGGCCTTCGAGCAGTTGGTGGAACAGGCGGCCATCGAGGGTAACATTTAGCCATCCATCCACTCTGGAGCCGACCATGGAGACACTCGCTGCCATCCGCCAACGCGCCTCGACCCGCGCCTTCCTCGACCAACCCGTCGAGCGCGCGCTCATCGAGGCCCTGTTGGAGGCGGCGCGCTGGGCGCCCTCTGGTGTGAATACCCAGCCGTGGCAGGTGGCGGTGCTCATGGGTCAGACCAAGGAAAAACTCAGCCTAGCCCTGGCGGCGGCACGCGCTGAAGGTACAACGGAAAATCCGGATTATTCCTATTACCCTGCCATCTGGCCGGAGCCTTACAAATCCCGGCGCAAGGCCTGTGGTCTGGCGCTGTATCAATCCCAGGGCATCACCCTGGAGGACACGGAGAAGCGCCAGGCGGCCTGGCTCAACAACTATCACTTTTTCGGCGCACCGGTGGGGCTGCTGTTCTTCGTGGACAAGGCCCTCGCCACTGGTTCCTGGGTGGACATGGGCATGTTTATTCAGAATGTCATGCTGGCGGCCGTGGATCGCGGTCTTGCCTCCTGCCCGCAGGCCGCCATCGCCGAGTATCCCGATATCGTGCGTGCGCAGCTAAACATCCCAGCGCAGCGCGCCCTGGTCTGTGGCATGTCTCTGGGCTACGCCGATCCATCGGCCGCCGTGAACCACTACCGCACCCCACGCGAAGCAGTAGACGCCTTCACCCAGTGGCATGACTGATCCACACACCGCAAACCTAGCCCGCCACCACGCCCCCTATCGCGGACGCTTCGCCCCCTCGCCCACCGGGCCACTGCACTTCGGCTCCCTGGTGGCGGCGGTGGGCAGCTACCTCCAGGCGCGGACTAACCACGGCGCGTGGCTGGTGCGCATGGAGGATCTCGACCCGCTGCGGGAAATTCCCGGCGCGGCGGACGCCATCCTGCGGTCGCTGGAGCGCTTTGGCCTGCAGTGGGATGAAACGATCGTCTACCAACGCCAACGAGACGCGGCCTACGCCGCCGCCCTCGAGACACTGCAACAGCAAGCGGCCATCTACCCCTGCGGCTGCAGCCGGCGCGAGATCGCGGACTCCAGTGTCACGGGCATCGATGGTCCCCTCTATCCCGGTACCTGCCGCGACGGCCTGCGCGCGGGCCGCAGCGCGCGCGCCTGGCGTGTGCGTACGGACAGCGACGTCATCGCCTTTGACGATACCGTGCAGGGAGTGCTTGAAAGCTCGCTCGCGCACGACACCGGCGACTTCGTGGTAAAACGCGCGGATGGTTTTTACGCCTATCAGCTGGCGGTGGTGGTGGACGATGCCGCCCAGGGCATCACCGAAGTGGTGCGCGGGTGCGACCTGCTGGATTCCACCGCGCGCCAGATTCATCTGCAGCAGCTGCTGTCACTGCCGACACCGGCGTACCTGCACCTGCCCGTGGCGGTCAACGCGCGCGGCGAGAAACTCAGCAAACAAACCTTTGCGCTGCCCCTCGACGAGCAGCGGCCGGTGATCGCGCTGCACGCGGCGCTGCAATTTCTCGGGCAGCAACCGCCACAGGAGCTGCGCGTAGACACGTTGGACACACTCTGGGATTGGGCCATGACGCACTGGCAGCCGCGACGTATTCCGCGCTCGCGCACCATCGCCATGGCTGACTAGTACTCCGTCCAATAAGTTATTCCGTATCCCAAGGGAATCTCCGGACAAGTCCCCTCTCCCCCGTGCACTTCGGGGGAGAGGGTTAGGGTGAGGGGGAATCTTCGGCGTTGCCCCT
>JANNJF010000786.1:0-4475 GCA_031405715.1 Gammaproteobacteria bacterium
CGGTAGCCAGGGTAGGGTGGGCATAGCCCACCACACCCGGCGTCGGCGAAGCACGCTGGTGGGCGCTGCCCCCCCGACAAAATAGATACCCGCCCCTAAGCCGCAAACCTAGCCCGGGCGCGGCAAAACTGCTACCTTACCCATCCCAAGGCCGCTACCCTCCCGGTGACGGCCTTTTCATTTAACATCACCGCCATGCCCAACAAAAAACGCCAGATCCTCGTCACCAGCGCCCTGCCCTATGCCAATGGGCCGATCCATCTCGGGCACCTGGTGGAATATATCCAGACCGATATCTGGGTGCGTTTCCAGAAACTGCAAGGAAACGAATGTTATTACGTCTGTGCCGATGACGCCCACGGCACGCCCAACATGCTGCGCGCCCAGCAGCAGGGCATCACGCCGGAGGCCCTGGTGGCGGACATGAGCGAACAGCACCAGCGCGACTTCAAAGCCTTCGCCATCGATTTCGACAACTACGGCTCCACCCATTCGGACGAAAACCGCGTGTTGGTGGAGACTGTGTACCAGCGCCTGCGCAACGCCGGGCATATCGCGCAACGCACCATCAAGCAGGCCTACGACCCGGTGAAGAACATGTTTCTGCCGGATCGCTTCATCAAGGGCGGGTGCCCGCGCTGCGGCGCGCCGGATCAGTATGGCGACAACTGCGAGGTATGCGGCGCCACTTACGCACCCACGGATCTCAAGAACCCGGTGTCGGTCCTGTCCGGCGTGCCGCCGGTGGAAAAAGAATCGGAACATTACTTCTTCAAGTTGAGCGATTTCACCGATTGGCTGCGCACCTGGCTGTTCCCCGACATTACCGCGCAGCGCCACCTGCAACCGGAAGTCGCCAACAAACTCGACGAGTGGTTTACCAGCGGCCTGCGGGATTGGGACATCTCGCGTGACGCACCCTACTTCGGCTTCGAGATACCCGACGCACCGGGCAAGTATTTCTACGTGTGGCTGGACGCACCCATCGGCTACATGGCGAGCTTCAAAAACCTGTGCGACCGCACCGGCCTCGACTTCGACGCCTGGTGGGGCAAGGACAGCCGCACCGAGCTGTATCACTTCATCGGCAAGGACATCCTGAATTTCCACGCCCTGTTCTGGCCGGCCATGCTCGCCGGTGCCGGCTACCGCGCGCCGACGGCGATCAACGTACACGGCTACCTGACGGTGAACGGCACCAAGATGTCCAAGTCGCGCGGCACCTTTATCAATGCCGGTACGTATCTCAAGCACCTCAATCCCGAGTACCTGCGTTATTACTACGCCGCCAAGCTCAACAACCGGGTGGAGGACATCGACCTCAATCTGGATGACTTCAGTGCGCGCGTCAACAGCGACCTCGTGGGTAAGTACGTCAACATCGCGAGCCGCATAGCACCATTCTTGGCGAAGTATTTCGACAACCGTATGCCCCAAGCTGAACTGAGCTATTTCCCGATAGGCTTGCTACCAAGGAGCACGGAAAAGGTACTGGATGCTCCATATGGACTAACTGTTGCCCTGCAAAAGAGCGAGCAGATTCAATCGGCTTTTGAGGAGCGCGAATTCGGGCAGGCGGTCAGATTGATCATGGAAGTCGCCGATACTATCAACCAGGACATTCAGCACGTGGAGCCCTGGAAACTGGCCAAGGATGCATTAACCAATGCCGAGAACATGACAAAACTGCGTGATATTTGTGCGCTGTCCATTGCTGCGTTCAAAATTCTCACGCTGTTTCTGAAACCTATTCTCCCGTCCCTTACCGCCGATGCTGAAAAATATCTGCAATCAACAGATCTCAGCTGGGCGAACCTTTCTCTTCCATTCAATCTGGAAAATTTCTTGCCGCCCGGCCATCAGTTTGGAACATTTTCCCCGCTAATAACCCGCGTCGACCCGAAACACATCGAGGCCATGCTGAACGAATCCAAAGAGAACCTGAAAATGACCGAACCGACCGCCCCCGCCCCCGCCGTAACCGGCGCGCTGGAACCCATCAAGCCGGAGATTTCCGTCGACGACTTCGCCAAGATCGACCTGCGCATCGCACGCATCGTGAAGGCCGGCTACGTGGAAGGCGCGGACAAGCTGCTGCAACTCACCGTGGACATCGGCGGGCAGGAACGCAACATCTTCGCCGGCATCCGCTCGGCCTATGATCCCAAAGATCTCGAAGGCCGGCTCACCGTGGTGGTGGCCAATCTCGCGCCGCGCAAAATGAAATTCGGCCTGTCCGAAGGTATGGTGCTGGCCGCCGGACCCGGTGGTAAGGACCTGTGGATACTCTCCCCAGACAACGGCGCGACGCCGGGCATGCGGGTGAAATAATATCTTATAGATGGAGTGCGGCGGCTTGCCGCCGCTTTTAATAATATGGTTCTTAGGTAGGGCACTAGACATTAATGGGAGCTTGCTCCCGCTCTCCAAATTCAGGCACGCCGCCCACCCAATTCCGCCGCCAGTCCTTCCAGCATCACAAGCTCCTCCTCGCTGAATCCCGCGGCGCGCCGCGCCTCGGTGTGCAGTGGCGGCCGCAGGCGCGCCCCGCCGTATTCCAGCAACAATTCCTGAAACGTCTTTATCGGGTCGACGCCGCGCTGCTCGCACAAATACCCATACCAGCGATTGCCGATACGCACGTGGCCGATTTCATCGCGCAGAATAATCCCCAGTATTTCCACCGCACGCACGTCACCAATACTCTCGAACTTGCGCGCCAGCGCCGGACTGGCATCCAATCCACGCGCCTCCAGCACCCGCGGCACCAGGGCCATGCGCACCAGCGGGTCGTGCGCGGTCTGCAACGCCATCTGCCACAGGCCGTCGTGCGCCTCGAAGTCGCCGTAGTCATGCCCGAGGCTCACGAGATGGGCGCGCAGCAAACTGAAGTGGTATGCCTCCTCCTCCGCCACCCGCAACCAATCGGCGTAATACTCCGCCGGCAACCCGCGAAAGCGGTACACCGCATCGAGCGCGAGATTGATGGCGTTGAATTCGATATGGGCGATGGCATGGATGAGCGCGGCGTGCCCCGCCGGGCTGCGCACACTGCGCCGTACCATGTGCAGGGGTGAAACCAGGGACGGTAGGTCCGGACGCCCGGGGGTGGCAATAGCCTCGGGCGGAGGCCCATCCTGCTCGAACGACAGCTGGCCGCGCTGCCAATCAGCGCGCAGGGCGCGGGTCAGGCTGAGCTTCTCGTCCACCTGGGCCGCCATCAGACAGCGGTGGGCGCGGGTATAAAGATTGTCCGCCATGCTCGGAATACCGGTGAAATCCGCGAGTATGCCACAGGGTGTCGGCCGCGGCGGCGCGCCCGCATCAGGGCTTCGACCGGGTCAAAAATATGATAGAATATAAGCACTTTCTTATTCTTACTATTTAACAATATCTTTCAAGGGTTTAACCATGCATAACGGCACCACCATCACCCAGTTCATCATCGAAGAACAACGCCAGATTAAAGGCGCCACCGGCGATTTCACCTCCCTGCTGAACGACGTGGTCACCGCCTGCAAGGTGATCTCCAACGCCGTGAACAAGGGCGCGCTCATCGGTGTCATGGGCAGCGCCGGCTCGGAAAACATCCAGGGCGAAACCCAGAAGAAACTCGACGTCATCACCAACGAAATCTTCATCCGCTCCAACGAGTGGGCCGGGCATCTCGCCGGCATGGCGTCGGAGGAAATGGAGGACGTCTATCCGATCCCGGCGCAATATCCGCGCGGCAAATACCTGCTGGTGTTCGACCCTTTGGATGGTTCGAGCAACGTGGACGTGAACATCTCCGTCGGCACCATCTTCTCCATCCTGCGCTGCCCGGAAGGCGTGACCGAACCCACTGCCAAAGACTTCCTGCAGCCCGGCACGAAACAGGTGTGTGCCGGTTACGCCCTGTACGGTTCCTCTACCATGCTGGTACTCACCAGCGGTCACGGGGTCAATGGCTTCACCCTGGATCGCGATATCGGCGAGTTCATCCTCACCCACCCGGAACTGAAGATCCCCGTGGACACCAAAGAGTTCGCCATCAACGCCTCCAACCAGCGTTTCTGGGAGGAACCGGTGCAGCATTACGTGGAAGACTGCCTCGCCGGCAAGACCGGCCCACGCGCCAAGGATTTCAACATGCGTTGGGTCGCCTCCATGGTGGCCGAGGTGCATCGCATCCTCATGCGCGGCGGCATCTTCATGTATCCGAAAGACACCAAGGACCCCACCAAGGCGGGCAAGCTGCGTCTCATGTACGAGGCCAACCCCATGTCCTTCATCGTCGAACAGGCCGGCGGCGCCAGCAGCACCGGCTACGAACGCATCCTCGACATCCGCCCGGACGATCTGCATCAGCGCGTGCCGGTGATCCTCGGCTCCAAGAACGAAGTGGAACAGGTGCTTTCCTATCACTACCGCAAGGCAGGCTGAGGCGACGCGCAGCAGGCTGCGTCGCTACGCACCGATGGGCAACCCCTGGC
>JANNJF010000787.1:0-1509 GCA_031405715.1 Gammaproteobacteria bacterium
CCGGGCACGGCGTAGTCGATGAACTTCGGGTAGGGCAGGTTCAGGCCCGCCATGATCTGCTCGAATTCCTCCAGTGAGCGGCCATTGCCCAGCCGCAGGTTGCGCGCTTTCTCCTGCGCGATCGACGAGACGTGTTTGCCGGTGTAGTCGTGCGCCGGGTAAACCAGTACCTCGTCGCCCAGCGCGAACAGCTTTTGAGTCACGCTGCAATACAGCGTGTGGGCATCGCCGCCTTGAAAGTCGGTGCGACCGCAACCGTCGATGAGCAACGCGTCGCCCGAAAACAATCGGTCGCCGATGAGGTACGCGAAATGGCCGTCCGTGTGGCCCGGTGTGTGCAACCCGTCCAGCGAGATCGAACCGATCTGGAATGGCTTGCCCTCTTCGATTGGAATGTCGGTGCATGGCAGATGGTCGATGGCTGGCGCCGCAATGCGGCTTCCCACGCGCTCCTTGAGGTGACGCGCGGCCGTGATGTGGTCCGCGTGGATGTGCGTATCGACGCTGAAGGAGAGCCGAAGGCCGAGCTGCTGGATGAGCTGCAGGTCGCGGTCGATCGCGTTGACGACCGGATCGATCAGCACGGCCTGGCCGGTGTCGCTGCAGCCGAGCAGGTAGGTGTAGGTGCTGGAGATGGGTTCGAACAGTTGTCTGAAAATCATGGATTCCTCGAATCGAGAATGTCAACGTGCTCACTGCCGGGCCGCAAGTTCTGCCTGATTGACAATTCACAGATTGATAAACTATCATATTATGAAATAATAATTTTCGCAACCCGGCTCCGGCGTAGGCCCGCGTCTTGCCGGGGCTTAATCTAACTATGAAGGGAAGGCTATGTACGGATTCAACGTGACACTGAAGACGACTTTCGATGAAGCGGTCAGCAGGGTACTCGACGCGCTCAAGCAGGAAGGCTTCGGCGTGCTCAGCGACCTCGATATTCAGGCGGCGATGAAGGAAAAGCTTGGTGCCGAGATTCGGCGCTACCGCATCCTGGGCGCCTGCAATCCGCCCCTGGCATTGAAGGCTCTTACGGCGGATCCCGACATCGGCCTGCTGCTGCCCTGCAACGTGGTGGTGCGGGAAGATGCTGATGGCAGCATTACCGTTGGCCTGGTGGACCCGCAGGCAATGATGCAGGTTGCCAGCAACGCGCAGGTCAAGGAAGTGGCGGACGATGCCTCGGCACGGCTGCGCAGGGTGCGCGACGCGCTGGCGAAAAAGTCGAGCGTCCACTGATGTTTCTGAGCGGGGTGCTGAGCCGCGTCGATCTCCATGCTGGTGAGCTGTTGGGGGACCAGGCGCTGATTCTGCCGGCCCATGGTGCCGGTTGGGCCTGCGGTGGAAACATATCCGACCGGGACGACACCACGCTCAGAATCGAAAAAGCGACCAATCCGGTTTTCAAGAAAAGCCGCAAGGAATTTGTCAATCTCAAACTCAAGGAAAAGCTGCCGCGCCCGCCTTATTTCAAGCACATGGAGCAGGTCAACCTGGAGGGCGGCAGGC
>JANNJF010000788.1:0-2173 GCA_031405715.1 Gammaproteobacteria bacterium
GCAGCCATTCACGGCCACGCGGTACCACTCGCTTGCCGTGGTCGACTCGACCGTCCCTGACGACCTGATCGTGACTTCACGCACCCGGGGCGGCGTGATCATGGGCCTCCGGCACGTCTCCGCCCCCATCTTCGGAGTGCAGTTCCACCCGGAATCGGTGCTGACCGAGGGCGGCTACCGGATGCTCGGCAACTGGCTTGCGCTGGCGGGCCTGCCGGAGGCGAAAGAGACCGCCAAGGGGCTCACGCCCATGCTCAAGCTCAGCTGACCGCCGGCTGACGGTGGGGGCGTCTCAGCCGGCGCAGTAGGTCAGGGCCCCGACCCTGGTGTCGTGGAACGGCGGCAGCTTCGATCTCCCGGTGCTGCACTACCGCGCACTGAAACACGGCATTGCCGCCCCGCGTTACTGGGATACCGGCGACGACGACCGCGATTTCAAATGGAACAATTACATCAGCCGTTACCATGCGCGCCACACGGATCTCATGGACGTGCTGGCGGGTTACCAGCCGCGCGCCAATGCGCCCCTGGATGAGATCGCCCAGATGCTGGGGCTACCCGGCAAGTTCGGCATGCACGGTTCCGAGGTATGGGATCAGTACCTGGCTGGTAATATCGCCGGCATCCGCGACTACTGCGAGACCGATGTGCTCAACACCTATCTCATCTACCTGCGGTTTGAACTGATCCGCGGCCATCTCGCGCACAGCGCCTGGGAGTCGGAGGTGGCGCGGGTGCGCGCGTTGCTGGCGCAGGAAACCAAGCCGCATCTGCAGGGGTTTCTGGCGGCGTGGCAGTGAAGCGCGCGTTTTCCACCCAGCGCGCAGTTTCCGCGTAACCCGGTACAGACCATGACCCTCGCTCCCGACAAACATCCTGCTACCGTTTCCACCGGTGTGCCGCGCGGCGACCTGGCCGAGGCGCAGGTGGAATCCATCGACTACGAAGGCCACGGTGTGGCACACATCAACGGCAAGGCGGTGTTCATCGACGGTGCCCTGCCGGGGGAGACCGTGCTGTTCCGTTATCACAACAAAAAGAAAACCCACGACACCGGTCGTGTGGTCGAGGTGTTGCACGCCTCGCCGGATCGGGTCGCGCCGCGCTGCGCGCACTACGGCGTGTGTGGCGGCTGCAGCTTGCAGCATCTGCGGCCCGCCGCGCAGTTACCCGCGAAGCAGCGGGTGTTGCACGATGCCCTGGAGCGCATCGGCAAGGTGCAGCCGGAGGCGTGGTTGGCGCCCCTCGAAGGCCAGCCCTGGGGCTACCGTCGCAGCGCTCGCCTGGGTGTTAAATTAGTGGAAAAGAAAGGTGGGGTACTGGTGGGCTTCCGCGAGAAGCGCAGCGCCTTTATTACGCCCCTGTCGTTTTGCGCGGTATTGGATGTCAGGGTGGCGCAACGTCTGCCGGACCTGAAGACACTCATCGAAGGCCTCTCCTGCCCCGATCGCTTGCCGCAGATCGAGGTGGCGGTGGGGGATAACGCCACCGCCCTGGTATTTCGCCACCTGGTGCCGCTGACACCGGAGGACCTGGCCGTATTGACGGCCTTCGGTCAGGAGCACGGCATACAGATGTGGTTGCAGTCCGGGGGGCCGGATAGCGTCGCGCCCTTGTGGCCGGAACAGCCCGAGGCCCTGGTGTATCGCCTGCCGGACGAGGCAGTGGAGTTTGAATTTGCCGTCACGGATTTTATCCAGGTGAACGCCGATCTCAATCGCCGCATGGTGCGCCAGGCGCTGACCCTGCTCGACCCGCAACCGACGGACAGTGTGCTGGATCTGTTCTGTGGTTTGGGCAATTTTTCCCTGCCCCTGGCACGCCATGCGGCACGGGTGCTGGGTATCGAAGGGGATGCACACCTCATCGACAAGGCCCGCCTGAATGCCGTGCGCAACGCCATCGGCAATGTGGAATTTATCGCCGCGAATCTGTACACGGAGACCGGCCCGGATCCCTGGGGTGACGCGCACTTCGACAAATGGCTGCTGGATCCACCGCGCACCGGTGCCGCCGAACCCATCCGCCGGCTCGCGCCGGACGACTCGCCGGCGCGCATCGTATATGTCTCCTGCAATCCGGCTACCCTGGCGCGGGACGCGCAGGTGCTGGTGCACGACAAGGGTTATCGCCTGACCCATGCCGGGGTCATGGATATGTTTCCGCAAACCAG
>JANNJF010000789.1:0-6501 GCA_031405715.1 Gammaproteobacteria bacterium
ACTGCTTCATGATCCCGGAGCTGCCCTTCGCGCAGATCACGCCTTTGTTGACGGGGTGATCCGGATTGCCCTCGATGTAACGGACCTCGCCGTTGCGCACATGCACGCGAATTCCGCAGCGGCACGCGCACATATAACACGTCGTATTGCGCGTTTCGGTCGTCGCGCCGGGCAACGGCAAATCCGCACCAGCCTCACCGGGCTGATTCTGATCATGGATATCCGCCACCCCTTGACGCCCTTCGATGTGGAAATGCTGACCTGGTGCCGCGAAATGCAGATGCCGGTGCATATCCTCCTCACCAAGGCGGATAAGCTAAGCCGCGGCGCGGCGGCGGCCACGCTGGAAAAAGTGCGCCAATATCTGGCCCAATACCCCTCCACCGCCACGGCGCAGACCTTTTCCTCCCTGAAAAAACAGGGCATCGATGACGCCCGCAAGGTGCTGGCCGAGTGGCTGATGCTGAAGATTTAACCCTGGCGCACCGCTGTGAAAAAAGTGGACCGTGGCCGCCGGCCAGGCGCGTAGGAATATCCAGTTATTCTGAATCGCAGGCAAAAAAAAGCCCCGGAGACAAGGGGAGAGAGTCCGGGGCTGACAACAAATCCCGATTTTGGGTCGGGACTTCCCCGCTCAGGGAGGAGGAGCGGGTAGGACTTGCGTCCATGTACACATAGACGGGGGTCTTTCCCGAAAGTTCCGAAACATGCCCAAATAATCTGAAAAGCGGTTAACTGCTTTTTTGTTATTCCCATAGGCATAACGATTAAAACTATACAGGTTCTGTTCGCTGAAGCCCACCGGATCCACGGCCAGGAAGCGGCCCATACCGGGGTCGTAGTAGCGCGCCCCGGCGTAGAGCAAGCCGGTCTCGGGGTCTTGGGGGGTGGGCGGTGTAGCCGCGGGTGTTGGAGAGTGCGGCGGGACTTAAGTCGATGCGAGCGCCGTAGGGGCGGTAGGCCTCGCGCCAGACGGGGCTGCCTTGGGCGGTGGTGGCGAGGACCGGGGAGCCGAGGACGTCGGTGTGGTAGTAGCTGAGTTGTTCGGGGGTGGGGACTTTGCTGGGGCCGGGGGCCTTGCTGTAGCGTTGCTTAAATATACCCAAGTCGAGCGTATTGATCACGCCATCGCCGGTGAAGTCCATATCCGGGTTGTAGGTCGGGCTGCCCAGGATGCTGCTGTATACAGCCTTAAATAGGTTCAGATCCAAGGTGTTGGTAGCACTGTCGTTTGCGGCAGTGGAAATATTTTTTAACTGGATTGCCGTCCATAACAGTCTATTTTTCTTCCGTGGTCAACTTTAACTCATCCACCTTTTCTACTTCAGTGCACACTGTTAACGTCGTGGCCGTCACGTAACCCTGGAGGTCGAAATACGTCGGCTTTACGGCCACCCGCACCTTCGTTTCACACTGCGTGTACAAATTTTGTGCCCTGACCACATCTTGCCCGCGCGTAGATACGCAGCCAACGGCTAGCATGCACAAAATAGGAAGAGCTATATTTTTGTAGATTATGTTCATCTTTAGAACGCTCGGTAAATGATTTTTACGTTGCGAAGGCCGCGCTGTTTGGTGCGAAAAATATATCACAGAACTAACCGGCGCGAAGCGCCGACGTAGCGAGTCAGGTTGAGCGACGTTAGAGCATATTTTTAAAACGCCAACGAAATAAAAGCCGGCATATCCACACACCCAAGAGTGCCCCCATGCCGACGGTGATAAATAGAACCGCATGTGGGGCGACACCTTCGCACACGCCAGCCAACATAAGCGCACTTAACCCAGAGGCAGTGAACCAGGAGGACTAATGGGTGTCCTGGATTTTCAGCACCAGGGGTTTCCCATCTATCGAAGCCTGTTCTACCTCCCAAGCGCCGCTTGCCTTCTTCGCTCTTACATCAAGAATCACGGTCTTCGTAGTGCCAGTGACCTCTACCGTCATCGTAGCCCATCCATGGTCACCGGCAGTCTTTTCATCGTAAGACCCAAATGGCACAAGCCGGACACGCTCGACGTGGCCGACTTGTGATTGCAACGCTTGGGAATTCATGAGCGTTTGCTCGACGAGCTTAAAGGCGTCACCGCGGCTCGCTAGAATGTAAACGCCAATCAGTATTGCGAGCACGCCGAACAAAACTGCCATACCCCCACGCAGAATAAACGTGGGAGCCGCCCACCCTTCGATTCCCACTTCAACGCTGCGCTTAACGATCCATCGAACGCCGACAGCGATCACGATCACCCCGAACGCGCAGGCAATCCATGTCACCATGCCTGAACGCCGAAACGCCCAACGAATGCGACTAAGACAACCGCGTAGGTAACCAAGAGCATCCAGAAGAAACCACGTTTCGCAGTAACGATAAAGCCAGGAGCTGCCCCCTTCTGGAGCCAACTTCCGGTCATCAAGACTAAGTGAACGGCACCGAACAAGAAGAACGGTGAGGCAACAAGCAAGACAAACGTCGATTGATCAAATGTCACTTTGCCTGCTTGCCGCAGGCCAATGAGTTCCGCCACACAGATAAGCGCAAGCACTACCCACAGCACTCTCAGCAGCTTTCGGTTTCGGGCAATCCAGTCGCTCACCACGCGATCCCTAAATCGATAATGTTGATGCCGCCGCCGAGACTTGCCCCCCAGCCAGCATTGCCGCTAAGACTCGCATCGGGTTTGCCTCCCTCAATATATTGCATCTTTGGCTTTCCGGTTTCGGGGTCTTTCGTGATGAGACCACCCGCTTCCCATTTGTACTCTGCTGTCGCAGGTCCCAGAGAGGCGCCAACGTTGGCGCTGGCCCCAATGAATGCTCGCTCGCTACCATTAAATTCACCGGGGAAGCTTCCTATCGGATAGAACTTGATGCCGCCGCCCAGACCCACACCGGCGCCGCCGCGCACGAAAAACTGTCCTTGGTCGCTCCCGAAGCTCAATGATCCGCCCTTGCCCATGTACCAACTAACCTTGATCGAACCGAGTTTGGCTATGTCGTAGGCCAGAAAAACAACGTCGAAGGGACTGTTACCATCCGGATCCACATACCGATACGGATTATTATTCCCATAGGCGTAGCGATTAAAACTATACAGGTTTTGTTCGCTGTAACCCACCGGATCCACCGCCAGGAAACGGCCGATGCCGGGATCGTAGTAGCGTGCCCCGGCGTAGATCAGGCCGGTCTCGGGGTCTTGGGGGTGGCCGGTGTAGCCGCGGGTGTTGGAGAGTGCGGCGGGGCTTAAGTCGATGCGAGCGCCGTAGGGGCGGTAGGACTCGCGCCAGACGGGGCTGCCTTGTGCGTCGGTGGCGAGGACCGGGGAACCGAGGACGTCGGTGTGGTAATAATGGACTCGCTCGGGGGCGGGGGTGGCGGGGTTTTCCGTCGCCGCGACGAGCTTGTCGCCGAGGTAGGCGTACTCCTTGTTCCAGCCACCCAGGGCATTGTACTCGCCGAGCAGTCGGCCATCCCGCGCATACAGGTAGTAAATGATCTTGCCATTGACCTGCGTGCGCACGCGCCGGTTTTGTCCATCGTAGCGGTAGAGGGCACTGGTGGCGGGGCCTGCGACGTTGCGGAGATTTGAGGCATCGCCGTAAACAAAGGTGTGACGACCGTTGCTGGTGACGTTGCCGTAGACGTCGTAGCTGAAACCCGCGGTCTGATTTCCCGTTATGCTCGTCAGGCGATTCTGGGCGAAGTCATAGTTATAGGCCGACGGAGCACCGCCCACCGTCTGGCGCGTGATGTTGTCAGCGTCGTCGTAGTCGATGCGGGTGTCACCGGCCTCGATAAGACGCGAGAGTCCGTCGTAGCGCATGGTTTGCGGCGGTCTGCCTGCGTCGCCGATGCTCGACGTGTTGCCGAGGGGATCGTAGGTATACGCGATATCGCTGAGCGCCGCCCCGCCGTTGCCAGTGGTGATGCGGTTGACCCACTGGCGGCCGTTGATGCTGATGGTGTTCACTTGGCCGTTGGCGTAGCGCAAGGTCTGCGGCACGCCATTCGGATGATAGGCAACGCTATTCACATAGGGCAGGGCCGCGCCGGGCCGGCCGAGGGCGTCGGGCTGATAGCCTACTTGCCGGAAACTCGGATAGGTGAGGGTGCTGAGCTGGTCGAGGTTGTTGTAGGCATAGCTCGCAGTAAAGGACTTGTTGTCGACGGACAAGCTGTCCAGGGTAAGGTTGCCGTTGGAGTCATAGGCATAATCGCGTTTGACATCGCCATTGTTCACCTGTAACAGGTTATCGTTTTCATTGTAATAGAATGTCACGCCTGGCGTTATTTGCTGAGGGTAGTGGATCGTCTTGAGGCGATTGCGACCGTCGTACGTCATGGTGGTGACGCCCGATGCCCCAACCTGGCGCGAGGTGAGGTTGCCGATTTCGTCGTAACCCAAGGTCGTCAATCCCGTCTCCGGGTTGTTAAGGGTGCGCGGCAGGCGCATCCCCGGAAAGTAGGTATAGCCACGGGTGCGCTCGTAGCTATGTCTACTTGCCGGACTACGTACGCGCCCGCCCTGGATAACCTGGAGGATATCGCCCACCAGATTGTGCTGGAAGGTGGTATCGATGAATTTATCCAGGCCGTCGCGCGCCAGGGACTTCTCCTGGCGACGACTTTTCAGCGTCTCGCGCTGGCGCGGTTCTCCATAGATGTTCTGGAAGTGCTGGGTTTGATAACCCTGGGCGTCGGTGATGATCATGCCGTAGCGCAGGAGCGGGTTGGCGCAGCCCGCGTCGTAACAATAACCGGTTGTGCCCTGTTCGTTGGCAGACGTGGACGTGCGCGTCAGGGTCAGCGGCCGGTCGAGGGCATCGTAGGTGGTGTGGTCGCCGTACAGCTCCGCGCTGCTCACGGACGGATAGGATTGAAAGCGTATCCGGCCACCGGCATCGTAGTCCGTTTTCTGATACAACGACTTGCCCGTAACGCTGCGGTCGGTCTGCTGCGCCAGTATTTCCCGGCCCAGGCCGGCGTAGTTGGTCGATTGTTCGTAGTTGCCACGGGTCCGCACTTGTTGCCACGGCGTAGGCCAGAGAATGCTCGTTGCCGCATTCAAAGGAGGACGGATGGTCCGGGTCCGGTTCAAGCCATCGTACTCGTAACGGGTGACGTGGCCGCGGCCGTTCTTCTCCCACGCGAGGGTGCCGCTGGGGTTGATGCCGCGTTCGATAACCACACCCTCCGGATGGCGCTCCAGGCCCGGTCGCCCGCGGTAATAGGATTCGTAGACGATCTCCAGTGGTACATTGTTCTTGGTCCAGCGTTTTTTCCAGAGGTCGCCGGTGGGGTAATACTCGTAAGACTCTGCGATCCCCAACTTGACAATCTGTTTCAGCAAACCATTGGCATCGAACGTCCGGTCGATCACCCATTCGCCGACGGTCTCGTCTTCCAGGCGGCCGATAATCCAGTTCGCGGGATTATTGAAATAGGCCAGTGTGGTCGTGCGTTTGGCGTGGCCCGATTCGTCGACCCGGCCCGGGTTGCCGTAGGCATCGTGATTGCCGTAGGTGGTGGAAAAATAATTATCCACCACGCGGGCTCCCAGGACCACCCGCTGATTCATGGCCACGGGTAATTGCGTTACGCCCGGCGGAAAGACACCGATCGGACCGAGATCGAGCCAACTGTAGGTTTCTGCGCGCAGTGGCGTACGGTTGGCGGCGTCGGTCGCACTGGGGGGGAAAAATTTGGCGGGACAACAACCGGCTGTAGGTAGCGTTATTGTAGTTCCTATCGTACTGCAACCGTTCCACCTTCGTCGGGCCTTGGATTTCCAGAGACGTGGACACGGCGTCCTTGGACGCGAGGTAAGTCCATTGGCCGGCAGTCATACCGGGACCCGCAAGTGTACGGGTCGCCAATGGATACACCGGAGTAGCGTTCGCGGGGCCGCCCCAAAAGTCGCCGCTCTTTGCCTCGTAGGTATAAGTAGCCGTAGCACCGGTCGGCAGGGTGATTTTGCTTAGGTGAGTGCGCGCTTGCCGATACTGGGAGCGAAAATAGTCGCTGATCCACCAGTTCGCGTGATAGGCGCCGATCTGCGGGCTGTTATAAGCATATCTCCAGGTCCAATTTTCCGGTCCACGGACTTCGGTCAGGATCGCGCCACTGTAAACATAATTCCATTCCTGTCCTTGGGCGACAATTTTCACGACCGGAGGCTCGAATATCCCTTGAGTAGAAAGTACGTAAGCCGTAGCCGGGGGTAATCGATATAACGGACCTCGGTTGTAATAAAAGCTGACCACACGCCCATCGCTGGCGGTGATGGATAGGGGCATCAAGGTACGCGGGACCTTTAGGTATTCCCCGAGTTGCGTCAGCGGATAGGCCAACACCTCATAGGCATAACTCAGCGTGTTACCATGCACATCTCTTACTTCGCTGGCATAGAGACTAACGTCTCCGGGTTGCGTGTAGTTCTCGTGATCGCCGTGGGTGCGAGCGACCTGATCCATCCGGTAGCGGGTGCCATTGGGCGCCGTGACCAG
>JANNJF010000790.1:0-1325 GCA_031405715.1 Gammaproteobacteria bacterium
GGCGGCGCCGGTGTTGTAGGCCAGTGCCAGGTTGAAGAAGGGTGTCACCTCGATGGTCTGGCGCGTAAGATGGCGCACCGCGGCCAGCTTGCTGGCCTGGTCGAGAATAAACACGAGCACGGCGATCCACGATAATTTAAACATCAGGCAAAACTCCTCGATTCACCAACACCGGTCACATTCGTCACACAACGTCCGCACAGCTGCGGGTGTTCTTGGTCCGACCCCACATCTGCGCGATGATGCCAGCAGCGTATGCATTTGGTGTGTGCCGAGAGCGCAACCTTGACGCGCAATCCTGGCAGGGCGGTCTCGATACTGTCCGCCGGCGCTGCACCCTGGTCGTGCACACGCGCGTAAGAGGTGATAAAGACAAAACGTAATTCGTCTTGCAATGTGCCCAGCAGTGCCTTAAGCGCAGGGTCACAGTAAAGATCCAGCTCCGCATCCAGGGACGAGCCGATGACACCGGCGACCCGCGCCTTCTCCAGCTCGCGCCCTACCTGTTCGCGCACCTTCAGCACCTGGTCCCAGAACGCCATGCTGCGCACACCCGTCGGATCGGCGCGCAGCGGCGGGGCCTGCCAGGTGCTTAAGAAAACGCTGGCGGCGCGGGTGCCCGGCATGCTCTGCCAGATCTCCTCCGCGGTAAAACTCAACACCGGTGCCATCCAGCGCACCAGGGCCTCGAGGATGTGCTGCATGGCGGTCTGGGCCGAGCGGCGCGCGACGCTGTCGGGCTGGGTGGTGTAGACACGATCCTTGAGCACATCCAGATAAAAGCTGCCGAGCTCGATGACGCAGAACTGATGCAACTTCTGATACACCAGGTGGAAACTGAAATCCTCATAGGCCGCGCGTATCTGTTGGTCGAGCTCGGCCGTGGCGTTCACTGCCCATACATCCAACGCCAACATCTTGTCCGGCGCGAGCGCATGCTGCACCGGGTCGAAGCCGGCGAGGTTGCTGAGCAAATAGCGCGCGGTATTGCGGATGCGCCGGTAGGAATCGCTCATGCGCGTGAGGATTTCGTCGGAGATGCTCATCTCGTTGCGGTAATCCGCGGCCGCCACCCACAGGCGCAGGATGTCGGCGCCCAGGGTGTTGATGACCTTCTGCGGCAGTATCGTGTTGCCCAGGGACTTGGACATCTTCTTGCCCTTGGCGTCCACGGTGAAGCCATGGGTCAGGGCCATCTTGTACGGTGCGCTACCGCGCGTCGCGACGGCACTCAGCATCGATGACTGAAACCAGCCACGGTGCTGGTCCGAACCTTCCAGATACAAATCTGCCGGATACGACAACTCCGCGCGTTTATCCAGGAC
>JANNJF010000791.1:0-3354 GCA_031405715.1 Gammaproteobacteria bacterium
CCGGTCAGGCCGATGGCGACGAGCAGGGCCAGCATGAGGTGGTCGGACAGGTTGGAAATGTAACGCACACGATCCACCAGGATGCGGCGCGCCCACAGCCCGCCGAGACCGGCGACCATGGCAAAGGCGGCATATTTACCGAACGGTTGAATCAGGTCCACCCAGAACCAGACGGGTTGGGTGAAATAGCGCAGGTGGCGCAACAGCACCAGCAGCAGCGCAAAATGGAACATCCAGCCGAACAGCCAGATCCACTTATTGGATTTGAACAGGCTTTCGAAAACGGTGACTTCACGCAGCATGCGGAAGGCAACACCGGTGCGGGTCGTCGGCGCCGGCGTCGTCGGAATCTTCAATGGCGCAGGGGTACGCGCATAGACGGATATCTTGTAGGCCACACCACCAACAAGAATGGCAGTCGCCAGGTAGAACAACACCGCGTAGGTCACTGTCACTGCAGACATCGCATACCCCGGTATATGTTGGTCAGAGCGGGTGGGGCAGAGCGCCCCACCTACCGTGCTGATTATGTTTCTTGTACTGACTTAATATTCTTAGACGCAGCCGGTCGGCTTGGGCAGGCCGGCGTATTTGCAAGCCTGCTTGGCGGGACCGTAGGGGAACAGCTCGTACAGGTACTTGCTGTTGCCCTTGTCGGCGCCCAGTTTCTTGCCGATGGCCTTGGTCAGCACGCGCACCGCCGGAGCGATCTGGTACTCGTCGTAGTATTCACGCAGGAAGTTAAGCACTTCCCAGTGGTTCTGCGTCAGTTCGGCGTTGTCGGTGGAGGCCAGGACCTTGGCTACGTCTTCGTTCCACTGGGTACGGTCTACCAGGTAACCTTCCTCATCGGTTTCGATGCTCTGTCCATTCACTTCGATAGGCATTGTTGCACTCCTCAATCAGTTAAAATAATTTCAAACATCAAAGCCAGGCTTGTACGGTATTGTGCTCGGCCACCAAATCCACGAAGCCGCTGTAGTCAATCAGCTTGATGCCATCGACCGCCCGGTCCTGCATGCCGCGGGCTTCGATGTCCGGATACAACGCGTAGATTGAAACCTTCTTCAAGGCCTCTTCCACTTTCTTGGTTACGGCCGTCCCTTTCAGGGCGCCATAAATTCCATCTTCGATCAAAAGTATCGCCGACCCTTTTTTAGCATGCTTGAGGCAGCTCTCGAGGGAGTTGCGGTCGAAGGGTGACTTGTTGACGGTATGTAGCATTTATCTTTCCCCCTTAGAAACTCAAAACCACGTCTTGCTGTTCCATGAGGTCGGCTATCTCCTCAGCGCCCAGTACGGTGACGGGAACAAGCAGGTCTTTCTCAGTCAGGCCCCTGGTTTCCATCGCATCCTTCGAGACATAAAGTTTTTCGATGTCATAGCCTTCCAAGGCACGGAAGGTCGGCGAGAAGTTTTTCACGTCGATGCCTTTGGTGTGCTGACCCTTGGCGATCTGATATACGCCGTCGTCCAGAAACGCGAGACTTACATCCTGGTCAAATGCTGCGGCAATCAACACCACTTCCAGGGACTCCAGGGCGTAAATGGTTCCGTAGGGCGCCTTGCGGTTCACGTACAGGAATTTTTTTACGACACCGCTGGTGCCTTCATCCATGTCGATGCCGCCGGTTGATTCTGTCATTGTCGATATTCTCCACGGATTTTAAAGTGTAGTGCCCTACCTAAGAGCCATAATCAAAGTGTAGTGCCCTACCTAAAGATCCATATTATTTGTTAATCACCAAACACCACGGTGCGGTCGGATTGGATACCCGTTTCAATGAGCTGTCCGAGACCGGAAATACGGAATCCCTCCGCCAGGTTGTTGTCCTTGATGCCACGGCGCAGCGCGGCGGCCACGCAGACCACGAGGTCGATCTTGTGTTCCTTGGCCAGCTTGGACCAGCGGGCGACGATGTTGCGGTCATCCGTCGGTGGCTCGGTCAGGCTGCTCGAGTTGTTGACGCCATCGTGATAGAAGAACACACGATGTATCTTATGGCCCTTGTCGATCGCGGCCTTGACAAAGAGGTATGCCGTGTCCGAGGCCTGATGCGTGTACGGGCCTTCGTTCACCAGAATGCCTAACTTCATGGATCATCCCCTAACGTTATTGAAGTGTCAGCGCCCCGCAGTGCGAGGCACTCTGTCTAACTCAGTGTGATGGCCGTATACGGTCTGGCCACCCGCTGGCTGCGCGAACCGCCAGCCTTAACTCCGTTCCTGAACCATCAAATGTTAGCCCCGATGGCTGCTGGGCGTGATTGACGTGGGTCAAGAGTTTTCGTCATGGCAGAAAATATCCGTCCGAAAATTACCTGACTGCCTCTATCACGCCCCGCGGGTCAGAAGCGGATGTGGGCCGACGCGTTCAGCGTGTAACGCGAACCGCGCCAGTTGTCCACGTGGTACTTGGTGAACGGCAGTTCGGTCAGTTCGAAGAAGCGCGGCCAGCCGATGCGCTCCACCCAGTCGCCCACGCGCTCGTAGTCCTTGGCGTCTTCTTTGTAGACACGCAGGATGTTCTTCACGATGGTGCCGACTTCCGGCCAACGCGGCGGGTTGTTCGGCACGCCGGCGGCGACCAGCTTGTGGAACATCGGCTTGCTGCGGGCGTTGGAGTTTTTGCCGCCGACCCAGATGGCGAGCTTGGAGTGCTCGGCATCGTTGATCTGCATGGGTGGGCAGGGCGGGAAGCAGGCGCCGCAGCAGATGCACTTCTTCTCGTCCACTTCCAGCGACGGCTTGCCGTTCACCATGGCGGGGCGGATGGCCGCCACCGGGCAACGCGCGACCACCGACGGACGCTCGCAGACGTTGGCCACGAGGTCGTGGTTGATCTTGGGCGGCTTGGTGTGCTGCACGTTGATGGCGATATCACCCTGGCCGCCGCAGTTGATCTGGCAGCAGGAGGTGGTGATGTGCACGCGGTTGGGCATTTCTTCGTTGGTGAACTCTTCGTACAGTTCGTCCATCAGCGCCTTCACCACGCCAGAGGCGTCGGTGCCGGGGATGTCGCAATGCAGCCAGCCCTGGGTGTGGGAGATCATGGTAACGGAGTTGCCCGTACCACCCACCGGGTAGCCGGCATCGGTGAAGGCCTTGATCAGCGGCTCGACCTTGTCGGCGCTGGAGACCATGACTTCCATATTGCTGCGAATGGTGAAGCGTACGTAGCCTTCGCCCAGGGTGTCGATGATGTCGCACAGCAGATTGATCTCGTAGGGGCCGAGCTGACGCTGGGTACCGACGCGCACCGTCCAGATTTCGTCGCCCGCGTGCGCGACGTGGTGCAACACACCGGGGCGCGGACGATCGTGATACTTCCAGTTTCCGTAGTTCTTGATCATC
>JANNJF010000792.1:0-10510 GCA_031405715.1 Gammaproteobacteria bacterium
CCGACCGAGGCGAGAGCGCATACCCGACGTCTTCGTCGCTGCGGGCCTCGGCGAAGACGATCCCACCCACTGTCCCGTCGGCGAGGACGAACGGACCGCCGCTGTCACCGCGATCGATCTTTGCGCGGAGGCCGAGCAGGCTAAACAGGCACGGCTCCAGGCGGAACAAGCCAAACGTCAGTCCGAGCAGGCGGAAGACGTCCGTCGCCGAGCCAGACAGGCTGAGCAGGCCAGTCTCCAGGCAGAACAGGCTGAGGCGGCTAAACAGGCCCGGCAGCAAGCCGAAGCCGCTATGGCCACACGCGCCTACCTCGCCACCCAAGCCGCTAAGGCCGAACAAGCGATGAAGGCCATGCAGGCTGCCAAAACCCATGAACGTATCACAACCACCGAAGCACCCGGTGCTGCGTTTAAATCCGCACAAGCGGCCCGGGCGGCCCAAATCATGCGTCCCGGCACCCAGGAATGCCCCAACTGCACTGCCATCGTTCCCCACGACGCGGGTCGCTGCGGCTGTGGCTATCAATTCACTTCCGGTGAAAATGAGATGCCACAACTTAGACTGAGTCCAGCGGAGCAATCCGAACTGCTGCGCCATGTGGCTTTTGAGACGTTCTCCAAGCACCGTTGATTGAGCCCGGTCCGCACCGGGCCGGGGCAGCCTACACCGAACATCTACGCCCCCCCACTTCCCGCCTACCCCAGGGTTGACGAGTCCAAGATTACTTTCCACTGAAGACCCGCGGCGGATTGTTGGTTGAAGAGTCCGCTTGTGGCCGAGGTATAGGGCTTTTCCACAAGCCGCTGGCGACCGTTAGATGTAGTCGCTACCCTTCACCGTCCGAGGCTGCACCGGCCGCAGCAAGGCATCACGCCCCGTGGCCGTACGCTGCCACTCACGCGCCGATTCCTCCGCCAATTGTTCACTGGCACTGCGCTTGCCACCCACCCAGCGGTCCATCAACACACACGCGGTCAGGTCGCCCGCCACATTAATCATTGTGCGACTCATGTCCAGTATGCGATCCACGCCCATGATCAGCGCCACCGCGGCCGCCGGAATGCCGATACTGCCAAGAACGACCGAGAGAATGATGATGCCGACACCCGGAGTACCGGGGGAACCGATCGAAGCGCCGACGGCAATGAGCACTACCAGCAAGAGGCCGCTGAAACCAATGTCGATGCCAAAAATCTGCGCCAGAAATATCGTTGCCACGCCCTGATACAGCGCGGTGCCGTTCATGTTCATGGTGGCGCCCAGGGGGATGACCAGCTGCGAGATCGAAGGCCTGACGCCGAATTTCTCTTCCGCGGTTTTGATCGATAATGGCATGACCGCCGCGGAACTCGAGGTGGAGAATGCCAACAGCAACACCTCGCGCATGCCGCGCAGGGAGCGGGCAAAGGACTGGCGCGCCACCATCAGTATCAGGGTCAGATAAACAACCATCACCAGCAACAGACCCAACAATACAGTGCCTACATACATACCCATGCCAAACAACAAATAGAGTCCGACCTTTGATGTCATCTGGACCAAGAGACCAAACACCGCAAACGGCGCGAGCCACATGGCCCAGCGCACCACCGTCATACAGACCTCCTGCAACGACCCGAGCAGTTCCAACAGCGGTTTGGATTGCACCGGGGGCATCATCACCAGTGCCAGTCCGAAAATGACGGCGAACAAAACGATCTGCAACATTTGTCCTTCGACCATGGAACCCAAGGGATTGGTCGGTAGAACCGTGACTATGATCTGCGGCAACGCATCCAAGGAAGGCGTTGACAGGGTATGTCCGGCGGCGGCGACAGGCAGGGTCCCCAGGGCCTTGCGTACCGACTTGGCATCGACATAACTGCCGGGCTCGATCACGGAAGCCATCCACATGCCGATGCCGATGGCGATGGCAGTGGTCACAATAAAATACCCGCCCAGGCTGAGACCGATCTTGCGCAGGTAACTGATATCTTCGCTCGCAGCCAGACCACGGATGATGGAAGCAAACACCAAGGGCACCACGATCATCTGTATCAGCGCGAGGAACAATCTGCCCGGCAGCGCCAACCAGTTACCGATATGTGTCGCCAGTTTCGGCTGCACCCAGCCCAGCGACGGCCCCAGCATGACGCCCAGTGCAGCGCCGAGGACCATGGCAATCAACACCTGCAGCCATAGCCGGCCGCGCACCAACCCCTGCAAAGAATTGCTCAGATGTTTCAAAGACCGCAGCTGAAGTAATTCCAGGGGATATGACATAGTATATTCTCCGACGCCTGTTGCGTTTTCTTTTCGTGGACCACCCGACACGGTGTCGATCGGTCCACTCGTTTGTTCACCACCCTGCTGTCTGTGCAGCGCGCACTCAGTATCCGATAGTATACACAACCTGCCATCAGGATTGCGTCAGGCTCACGATCGTCCGCAGCACCGGTGTACGGTACGGCATCAGGCAAGTAAGCGGCGGCGGTCTCGGCCAGGGTTCTGCCGTCGCCGGGCGCTGTAACCGCGTAATTTTGTGACAAATTACACAGCAATATCTGCGGATGGCTTGTAGGGTGTAAGCCTCATTCGAAGCCTTCGGCAAATACAGACGAAGCACTGAGTGATACGTCCTTGTCATGTTCATTCACCGGCCAGATGCTGCCACCGGTGCCTCACCGGTCAATTCGGAGGATCCAATCATGGAAAATTTGGATATTGTCAGTATTTTAAAAGTGGGCCTGCCTGGCTTGGTGTTCCTGCTATCGATGCTGTCATTTCGGTTACTCTCGAAGGAGCAAGAAAAAGAGCGACCAAGCGATGGGATACTGAATTCCATAAAAATATTTATGTGCATCAACGTGGCGTTGGCAGTGCTGACACTGGCCTCGCCGATTATCGATCATTTCGGGAATGACATCGACACAGACGAGGGTTTCAAAATCAAGGCAAATATGGCCGTCGCCAGTTTGGAGCAGGGAAATGCACAAGTATGCCTTGATGCCGGGTACAAAAATAAGTACTTACTGGTAGGGGACAGCAGTACCGGCAAAGTTGTCCAGGTATTTGCTGGCTCCCCCATACCCTGCCCGGAGACAAAACAAATTCTGCTAAACGAAAAGGACTTAAATCAGCTCGGATGGAACGGCGGGGCTACGAGTCGTATGGTTGATGTTTCCGTGGCAAAACCGGGGTACAAGTTTGCAATGTTTTAATCTCAAGGAGGGACCACCACATGCTCAAGAAACTGGTATTGATATCTCTGTTGACTGTTATGGCGAATGCGGCATACGCCGATTGCCCATTTGAGGGAAATACTTACCCTGAGGGCTCCGCCATTGGTCCTTATCTCTGCAGCGGCGGTCAGTGGGTAAAAAAGTGAAACCAGGCAGTCCGGGAATGATGCTGCTATTGAACTACGCCGGCGATATCATGCTGCTCCTCCTTGACATAGGGTGTGATCCGTCGCGGCTACCAGCGATAGCCATCGGCTGACTAACGATAATACCCCACAGCAAGGGTGGACCAAGCCGAGCGACAGACAAGGCGGCAACCTTGAGCCAGGGGTCGCGGGGCCTGGGGTATGCAGCAATGGGCACACCCAACCCGTTGCAGCCACAACCCCCCACCCGGGGTCCCTCTAGCCTCCCAAATCGGATACTTTGGCTTGTGACCCCACCTCATGCCACAGACACGGGCGTGCCGCTGATCGGCAGTCCCCGTCCAACTCCGACACATACTGATGGCCGAATTGACCAGACCCAAAACCCGAAATTCATTTCATCTAATTGATTTATATAGACAATATATTATTGGCATTAAATATGCTTAATACACAGCAACATAGGGCCAAGGGCGCTCCAAGGATCAGGCCAGAGAAGCCAATAACCAATAGAAATTAAACAACGGCGGTGCGGGAAACGTGAGTAAATCAATTATCCGACTCCTGATAGCGGATGATTCGGCGGACGAAGCCGAGTCATTGAGCAATGCCCTGCGGCAGGCGGGTTATGTGCTCAAGACCCAGCGTATCGAGGATTTAAGTGCCCTCGAGGCAGCGCTCAACAAAGAGACATGGGATGCGGTCGTGTGTAAATCCGGCCTTCCACATCTCAAGGTCAGCGACGCACAGCTGACCCTCGACAAACACCCTGCGGCATGCGCGTTACTCCTCGTCACAAAGAAAATTACCGCCGATGAAATCCGCCGGGCAATGACGGCAGGTGTGCGCGATGTATTCATGCAGGGAGACTGGGTCCGACTGGGACCCGCCATCGAGCGCGAAATTGAAACTGGCCGGGCGCGGCAGGCCCATGCGGAAACGGCAGAAACCCTGCGTCAATTGGAGAACCGCTACCGGGTGATGATCGAAAACTCCCAGGAAGCGGTGGCCTATTGCCACGAGGGTGTATACGTCGATGCCAACCCGGCTTATCTGAGTATGGTTGGCTGTGCCAATGTCGATGATCTGCGCACCATCCCGGTACTCAATCTGATCGACAAAAACGATCACACGCGCTTCAAGAGCTGGCTGCGCAAACCAAACAGCCATGAGGGGGCACAGGAATTTTTGGCTCTCGCCAGCGACGGCCGTAGCTTCGCGGCGGAGATCGCCATGTCGCCCATCCACCTGGGTGGCGAGTCGTGCATACAGATATTCGTGCGGGATGTGTCCAAACGCAAAGCGCTCGAAGTCAAACTTCAGTACCTGCATCAACGTGACGCGTTAACCGGCATCTTTAACCGACCCTATTTCCTGCAGGAGCTCGCCCGGACCATCGAGCTTGCCGAAAAAAATAACACCAGCATACAGCTCGTCGGCGTCGAAATTCTTGGACTCAAAGGCTTGAATCAGAGAATCGGTCACGCCGCTTGCGACCGGATGCTGATGTCCATTACGCGACTCCTGCGTGAACATGCCGACAAGCACCATCTGCTCGCCCGCACCGGCGGTGGCCAATTCTCGATGTTGCTGGTGGGTAAGACCGAAAACGACAATATGCAATTCATCCAGGACATCCGCACAAGTGTCGCAACAGCGCACTTTAAAGATAGCGGAAACGATACCCCCCTTAACATCGTTGTCCATCATGCACCGGTTAACGGTAGCGTCACCGATAAGGAAAAGCTGCTGAATTTGATATTCACCGCTGACGCGCAGGAAGATGTCCCGGTGCGAACCAGTAAAGAAACTGCTGCCGAAAGCGCGCCTGTGCCAGAGGCGCACGATCCCAGCCCTGCGGTTATGCGCGATACAAATATTATGCCCGATATCCGTTCAGCCAAATCTTCCGCACTGCCTGACTTCAGCAGCCAGATTTCCGCGGCCTTGGAAAATAACAGCATGGAACTATTATTCCAGCCCATCGTGAACCTGCACGGGGAACCGCTCGAATTATTTGAAGTGTTGCCTGCGATTCAAATGGACAACGGTGAAATGCTGGGCGCGGATAAGTTCATGCCTTCTGCGATTAATTCAGGTCAGGCCAGCAAGATCGATCGATGGATGATGCAGCAAAGCATCGAACATCTCACGCAGCGGCAGAAGGACAGTCAGGAGACGTTGCTTTTTGTCAGCCTTTCAGCTGGCGTTTTTGCCGACAAGATCCTGTTACAGGCAGTGCGACAACACCTCAAGGCCACCCGCCTTGATGCGGGCAAGCTCTACATACAATTATCCGCTGCGGCAGTTAAAGATCAGAATGCGGCCGCCCGGGCCTTTATCGCCGAGGCCAGGCAAATCGGTCTCAACATCGTCATTGATGGCTTGGACAGTCGACGGATCGGTATAGACGAACTGCAAGGAATCGAAATCGCCTATATTGCCATCGATTGCCATAGCGACACCGGTTCCGGCGAGAGCACAGTGAATGACAACATGCTGCGCAACGCGGTTGCGTTGGCGAAGAAGCTAGAAACGTCGACCATCGCCAGAAGGGTCGAGAATGCCGAGGTCTTTTCGCTGCTCTGGGCTGCCGGAGTGGACTATATTCAGGGCGACTACCTGTCGCCGGCCCTCACGAGCCCCGACCATCATTTCACCGAGGAGCAGACGCTCTCGTCGGATGTGGCACAACCAGCGTTCAATTTGCGGGCAGCTGGCTAAGCGGCTTTAGTTCATTGGTTTTGCCGGCATTACCGCGGGAAAACGCGTTGCTATCGAGGTCGATAGCTAAATATGACGATAAACCCAGCGGGCTGGTCTTTAGCGGACGCCACATGGCCAGGCCTGTTCCACGAAACGTACTTCGACTCGTTCGCTTTTAAACGTGCTGGCAACCCATGGATGCACTATTTACGAGGCGTGAAGTGGCACGCAACTTCTTCAAGCTGTACCGACCAATAGCGTACACTCTGTCGTCCCGCAGGATCACTGGTGTCATCAATCTTTCGTTGAAAGGCCGCGACTGAACCGGCTTCCTGGAGAGGTAGAAAACAACATCGTAGATCTTGCCATTGTTGTCCATGAGCCTCTCTTGCTTACACGGATTCACCCAATCGCCAGCTCTGGATTCGCTCATGATTGACTTGATCTCCGCTTTCGACATATCGATATAGACACGCAGCAGGCTATTTTCATTGCGTTCGATAAACCGCTCTTGGGTGACGCTAAGCTGGCGTGACCAACGCGCCACAGGCGGTGGGCTGCTTGTTTCCAGTTGCGGATTCTTTATATCTGGAACGGCAACAACGGGAGGCGTGGGTTGCGGCTTTTTCCTGGTCTCGTCTACTGTCTGTTTCGTTACAGCTGGTGCCGTCATTTGTGTATCGTCAACACGCGTTGACTCGGGTGCCTGCTCAGCTACCGCGCTTGGAGGCTGTGCGGCTTCCTGAGTGGTAGCGGCCGGCACCTCACTCCGGCCTAGCGGGCTTTGCGGGGGCATAGCCCCGCGCTGACCTACGCGTTCGGTAGCGCAGCCTGCCAGCAGGCTTAGTAGTGCGATGGCGAGTATTCTAACGGAAGTATCCATAACCTGATTCATGCTCCAGCGCTCAGCTTGCGCGACACCAGTACATTGCGCATCGATTCAGTAGCGCCATAAATTATGCCGCTGTCAGCCCTGTTAACGACCGGATGGCAGTCGCTTAACAGCTACGGCCGGCTTTCCTCTTATGCTCTTTCGCTTGTGTGGTTTGAGATTGTTTTTCGACTTTATGCCATTGTGGGTCTGTGCCGCCATCTCACGCAGTTTACGCACCACGTTGGCAACCATAGTGGCAACACGCTTGCCTTTGGGTACTGTCTTGGCGCGAGACGGACGCGGGTGATCGAGAAATCGGAGCAACGCCATGTTGCATGCCACAGTCAGAGTCACCGCCAAGGGGTCGGCCACAAACACCAGCATGAGTATGGCGTAGAATACGATGTTGTCCTGGGGACTGTGGAGCATCTTGGCAACATAGGAAATAGGCCCGATCTGCGACTCGTAACTGAGGCTCTTGAGCTTGAGTTGCTGAATGCGCGGCTCGATCACCGACAACCTGTCACGGATTTCTTCCTGCTCGTAACTGAACTCACGTGACAGACGTATCCTGCCCATGACATCGTTTCCGGGCAATTGCTGTATTTGGCTGTTGAGTGAAACGGTGCGTTGCTTCTTGATTGTATATTCCTGTTCCAGATTGCTCAGCTCAAGCAGCAGAATTCGGTGCTCCTCGGATGTCTTCTGGTAACCCTGGCTCAGAAATCCAAATATTCCCACCGATGTAATAAACATCAGCAACACCATAAAACCCACCAGGATGGATTTGAAGAGCGGCGGCAGCAGTGCCCAGAAACGATACAGATAGACGGCCACGCTGATCTTGCCTGCCTCCAGGCTGAGGCCGAGTATCATTGCCGCCAGATAGTTGTAGGCGAATATGCTGGCTATGCCTACCACGGAAAAATACGCCGCTGTGGCAACCAACCCACCGGTGACCATGATCAACAAGATAATAAACATGTGCAGCTCCCTGTAGCTCGCTTGGTGACTTCTGCAGCCCTCCGCCTGACCCGCAGTATCAGAAGACCTGTGACGTAGTCATGCAGATGACTCGACTAAAGCGTCACTTTGCAATATTCGTTCCACTGGCCGATGCAGGCTGACGCCAACGAAATACAGGGCATATGTTACTGTTTATGCTGATGAATTATTTTTGTTTCCAACCCGGGACTGGCACCATCCTGCCAATATCTTGACACATCACCCCCCGAGGACAGGTCCCGGTTCGGTGGCACGGGCCTTGCTAGACCGGTATCAGGCTGGAAACACCCTGCGTCGCCTGCCCGTGCGGGCCCGTTGCCCCGGGATGGTGACGAAGGGAACAAACAAACTTTGGAGCGGAAAGAATTGTGAAACATCCTGTCGCCTTTCAAAACTCCCCGGACGTGACCTTTGCCGGCTCGCTCGCCTATCTCGGCGCGATCACGATATCGTCATTGAGCATACTACTATTGTGTCTTGGGTATCCTGAATGGATGACCATCGGCGGCCTGTTTCTGGCTTCGCTTACCAGCGCCTTTCTGAGTCACCACTATCTGTCACGCAGCCTCGGCAGCCTTCATATTGGTCCTCAGGGTCTGGAATATTTCTCCGTCACCGGGGATAGTGCCAGCTTCCGTTGGCGGGAACTGACGCGCATCAAAGTGCTACCGGGCTGGCTGCGAATTTATGACAAGCAGGGAAAGAAGATTTTCAGCTACACCTACGGCCTGGGCAAACAACATACGCTGATTAACGTGATTGCCCGGCAAATGGGCAACCGAAAAATGCGCCCGGCAATCTGGCCTGTGGTTGTCAGCGCCCCATCTCCCGCACCTAAAAAGACGGTACGAAAAAGCAAAATTGGCGCTAGCGCCACAAACCATCAAGACGCTTTAAAGAAGAATAAAACCGCGAGGCCGAAAGTAGGACGAACACATCAATCACTCTCTGCTATCCCCATCACTGGCAAAAAGCCACGCATTCGGAAGCGGTCTCTGGCCAACACACGCCCACGCGCCGTGTCATAACAGCCTCTAACACCAGCCAGAACGCGGGGTTGACGTACCAGTAGTATTCGCAGTGTCAGCTGGCAAGCGTCTTGCGCATGGAACGTAACGTCCCGGAATCGAAATCGCAGAACATCACTCCGATGCCCTCGGCGCTAACATGCACCACCTGACCGGTCAGGTGATGATGCACACTCAAACCTGCGCGCTGTAATGTAAATTCGAGATCCACAAGACTTTCGAGGGGCGGGGTGTCGGTATCGGTAACGGTAACGAGAAACATCCCGCCAAGACTGATGTCCCGCGCATGCGCGTAAATTTGTCCTGTTTGCGGGGATTCCATAATCACTTCGCAGTCAGTCGGTTGACGCTGAACCCATCGGTTTTCCATAAACACCTCCATGCTGCTATGCCATATCCATTGCGGAAAATCGTGCTTGCTTAAGACCGTACACCGGACCCGCCTGAGACGGTCTAAATTAATTGCAACATATAGTCACCTTAAACCTGTTGGCGCCTCATGCCAATACCTCTTGATATTACCCGCGATGAGGGTGAAGCCCTCCTGGTGCTCCCTGGTACAGGTGGCTGAGCGCGCATATATTCAGCGAAAATCATACACTTAGCGCCGTTTAGGATTCGTGGTCGCATGGCCGTACAATGGAAACAGTTTGCAGATAGATCAGCCCTCGCGACCCCATGCCCAGGAGATTTAATCATGCCCAACCAATCATCCTTGCTCAGAGAGATCCGCACTGCTTTTGCCCAAGAACCCCGCATCAATAAATACCAAGCCGCCATTGCGCTCACCTGCCGCAATGGCACCCTAATGGTTACCGGAGAGGTGGAAACTATCGCGGCAAAAAAACTCGCGCTGGCGCATGCCAGAACTGTATACGGCATCTACAACACCATCGATCACCTGCAGGTCACGCCCGCTACACCCTCAGGCGACGGCGCTATCCGCGATGCACTCTGTCGATACCTTTTGCGCGAACCGGCGCTGCTCGATCTCGACATAGGAGTTCATTCCAAAGGGCGACACACCATCCTGCGCCAAGCATTTTCCGAACTACCGGGGCGTATCATCGTCGAGGTGACTAACGGAACCATCGTGCTTACCGGGGAAGTTACCAGTCTTTCCCACAAACGTCTTTGTGGAGTCTTTGCATGGTGGACCCCGGGGTGCTGCGACGTGATCAACCTGCTTGATATTGCGCCCCTGGAGTATGACAACGACGATGAAGTCGCCGATGCGCTGGGATTGGTTTTCGAAATCGACCCGCTCATCCACTCGGAACAATTGCGCATCAGCGTGCGCGACAGCGTCGTGACACTGCATGGTCTGCTGGGCTCACACGAAGAACGCCGCATGGCGGAATCGGATGCCTGGTACATTTATGGCGTTACTGATGTTATCAACCACATCGCCGTGCGTCATTGACAGCGTCACCGCACACTGAGCTATGTGGAGTGCGGGAGCTTGCTCCCGCTTTAGTTGCGGCGGCTCGCCAGCGCAACCCCACTACCCACGACCTCGCCATATGGAC
>JANNJF010000793.1:0-3651 GCA_031405715.1 Gammaproteobacteria bacterium
CCCGCATTGCCCTCTAACGGTATTGGCGCAGTGTTTTCAGATTCCAGGCGTAGCTTGCTTTCCAGGGCGTCGGTTTCCTGGGGGCTGAGGCGCGACCCAGGCGCACGCTCGATGGGCTGGATCTTGGCCAGCTCCTCTGGAGATGGCTCAGTTTCGGCCAATTCCTCCCTGCTGGCATCGACGGTTTGTGACAAGCTGATATCCTCGCTGAGCGTATTGACACCAACACTGTCTTTCGTCGGTGGCCCGAGGTTGGCGGCCAGCTTGATCGGCGCATTCGGGGCGGCGGACAACACATAGGCTTCCGGAGTCTTCGCAATTTCCGGGGGAGGTAGCGCTGTTGCCGTTGCGGTTTCCTTGCCTTCGTTGCCTGCCGCAGCGAAATAATTCGCCACGCCCAAGCCCAAGGCAAACCCTGTCGCTAAGATAATGACGGGTTTCAACAGTTGATTTGACGTTTGCATAGTTTTTTTACCTCGATTTGCATTATACATGCCCCACCTGCTCCTAACTGCGCGCGTACTCTGCGGAGACCTCCAGCGCAAAGGCAGGCTGACTGATTGGTTTACTCCAAAATCAGCAGCCTGCCTTGTATTTCAAAAAGTTACGTCTACCGGGTATGCTGCCGGCATCTGTCAGCCGGCAGACAGGTCGCCCTAAGGCTTCCCTAAGACATCCGTTAAGGATTAAATATGAAGTTCAACGTTCCGATGCTTGCTGCTCCGCCGGCTGCGGGCACAGCCGGACAAGCCGCAACCCCTGTATTGCCCTGAATAGTCGCGGTTCTCCCGCTGTTCATGTAGGCTATGGCATTGCTGATCATATCGTCATCGGTAGTTGTCACATAGTAGTAATAGGGAGCCAAAGAAGACGTCCTAAAATAAATAAAGTTGGTTGCAGCGAGGGCGTCGTCGTAGGCGGTTACCCGGACAACTACTCCAGTAAGGTTGCAGATCGCCGCGTTGGACAGGCTCGGCACCATGACCGAGGCCAGTATGAAGCTCAAGACGATCCAGTATTTTCTTGCCATTGAAGTATCCTCCTAATTAATGGTGGCTGGTGTTTAAGGTGCAACATGGATTGTGCTCCAAGGGGCACTACCCTTTTCCTAGTGGACAGCCTTTACACTGACACACGCGTACAAACTACTTCACAATTTATGCGCCGGCAATAATGCAGATGCATACATTTCAGTCCTCTCCATGGGTTTCATTTGTGTACAGCCAACCTTCATCTTCTGCTGCTTTCAATGCTGAATATCTGCAATGCACATTCATGATGGCTAGAATGCGCTGAAACTCAGTTCGGATGGTGGCGGGTGAGCGATCCAAGTGGGCTGCGAGCGTTTTGGCATTCGTTGTTTTCAGGGCAATACAGGTTGTCATTAGTTTACGCAGGGCCGGCGTAAGTGGTTTTTTGCTATTCCCGTTCATATTCATTCCTCCATGAATGCATGTGTTATTCCATCAACATGGTTAGCGCGTCATTAGCAGAAAATATTTCTGTTCCGGTTTTCAGTCTGGTTTGAGGAGGGACCGAGTTCGGGCGGTTTGCATGGGCGGATCGGGGAGCACCGTCGGCGGCTCAACGCCGCACGTTGCGCAGTACCGTCTCTCCGGTCAAGTTGGATTTGAACTGACGCAGGAGGTTGTTCGCCTCCTTGTCGTCCTGGTTGGCGCGTACGTAATCCCCTCTCACCGGATGGAACCCGGGAACGGTGATCTTTCCCGATGCCATCAGCCGTGCCAGTTCCTGCGCGCGGAAGCGGCGGCCATCTTCGAGCTCGAAGATGGCAAACCGGCGCAGCTTCTTCGAGTACTCGGCGGAGCGGAGGCGGGCGTTCAGCGGCTTCACCAGGATCTGAGCAAACAGGATCATGTTGCCCGACTGGATCTCCAGGTGGTCAGGTGTGGCGTCGATAAGCAATTGGCCTACGGCCGTGTCCTTGTCCAGCCCCTCGGCCAGCTTGGTCAGCTGCGCCCCGAGGCTCGACGCCAGGTTGTCACGTATGGTATTGGGTGCATTACCGATCTCCACATCGGCGCTCCAGGCAAATTGAACCGCAGTAGCCCACAGGGCAATGCCTAGCGCGGCGCCGATGCCGAAGCCCGACAGGAGCAGGACGCCTGCGCCTATGGTCAATATCCACTTGGCGAGCGAATAGAAGATTTCGTCGCTGTCGTCCACGTCAACAACCACCTTGCTGGCGTCCGAGGTGATCACCGTGGTTCCGCGCACCAGGAGCGGGAACATTGGCCCTTTGAAGGTGAAATCGACGTCGGGCAGGATCCTAACCTTCCTGACCCCCTTGCCATCGACCCGCATGGAGTCGTCGCCCATCTTGAGGGTAAGCGGTTTAAGAATCTTGGCGCCATCCACCGTGGTGCCCTCTTTTGCCTGGGCTCCGATCGCGAGCATCATGTCGAGGAACGACCGGCTGTAGGCGACGCAGAAACCGGTCAGGGGCGCCATGAAGCTGTCCGGCACCGCAGGGTCGGCTCCGAGGCCGGGCGGGGCAACGAATACTCCAAACGAATCCTCGGTCCCGGCAACCGCCGGCATCAGTAAGGGTGGCGTCACCGTCCAGTCGGCGGCGGTGTTTGCATCGGGAAAGAGCGTCTTGTCCAACCCGACCACCAGCTGACTGACGAGGTCGATCTGGATGTTCTCCAGGACCGAACGGATCGCATCGCTCGCAAAAAAGGCGTCCAGGTCGGCGGCGGTGACCGGCAGGGCGGGAGTGCCGTCGGCACCCTGGTACTGAAGTCCTACCACAGAAACCGGATCTCCAGGGAGCGGGACCAAAGCCACGATAGCCTTGGCGTCGAGCGGAAGGACGGTGGGCGTGGCGTTCGGGTCACCGGCCGGTCGGATCTCGATGGTTCCAGTCAGAACCAGCCTAGTATAAGGAGCGGCCCCCGGCGGGTGGGCCATCTCGAACTTTGGGATCGGCTTCACAGTGATGTCGAAGTCCTGCCCGCCGATATTGCGGGTAATGACAACGCTTGCCGGCAGCGCTCCGATCCGGGCAAGCTCCTGAACGTAGTCGTCGATGACCGAGATCGAAAGGACGGCGCCGGCGGTGGCGCCGTTAAGGTCGATTGCCATGGTTGTCCTCCTCGCACCAGGCGTGCCAGTGCACGTATAGCTTCTATGTTGAAGCGCAACCCTGCGGATGCCAATCAGGATTGAATTCGTTGTCGTTTCGCATGAATGGAAAGCACATGCGGGCGGGCGCGTCGTTACGTTGCGACGAGCGTTGCGGCGACAAGCCGTCGAATTCTTTGCAAATCATCGGCTGCGGCAATGGCTACGCATATTGTGTGGCTTGGCTTCTAACTTAACGCAGAGTGTACGGCAGTGGCAGCGCGCGTCTGTGAGAAAACACACAGAACTTCTTTTTCGAGCGGTTCGCCCGGCTGCGTGTGCTTCGGTGGTCTAGCAGGGCTGGAGTGCCAGGGATATGGAGATTGCCGCGGCCATCCCCGTCTCCCTGCCCATACCGGGTGAGCCCCTGGGCAGGGCGGACAACGACTACAGATATTATATTGTGGATGACAGGGCTTGTAGGGTGGCATCGCCCACCACACGGGGCGTCGATAGACCCTTCCGTTGGGCGATGCCCACCCTACACGTGCGAGGGCTTAAGTA
>JANNJF010000794.1:0-3512 GCA_031405715.1 Gammaproteobacteria bacterium
CATTGGATTACGGCGCCGTGTTCGCCATTGCGCCGCAGATGGCGTACAAGACGATCCAGGTGCTGCCGGGCGTGGAGTGGAATCTTATTACTTTCACCTGCATCCTGCTGTTCATCGGCGCCATGGGCAAGTCGGCGCAGGTGCCGTTGCACGTATGGCTGCCGGATTCCATGGAAGGCCCGACGCCCATCTCCGCCCTGATCCATGCGGCCACCATGGTGACCGCGGGCATCTATATGGTGGCGCGCATGTCGCCGTTGTATGAATTGTCCGAGACGGCCCTGTCGGTGGTGCTCGTTATCGGCGCCATCACGGCCTTGTTCATGGGTTTTCTCGGCATGGTGCAGAACGATATCAAGCGCGTCATTGCCTATTCGACACTGTCGCAGCTGGGTTATATGACGGTGGCCCTGGGCGCCTCCGCCTATAGCGCCGCCATCTTTCATCTCATGACCCATGCCTTCTTCAAGGCGCTGCTGTTTTTGGCCGCGGGTTCGGTCATCATCGCGCTGCATCACGAGCAGGATCTGCGCAAGATGGGCGGCCTGCGCAAATACATGCCCCTGACATTTCTCACCACTTGGATCGGTACCCTCGCCCTGGTGGGCTTCCCCGGGTTTTCCGGTTTCTTTTCCAAGGATGCGATTATCGAGGCGGTACATCACTCACATCTCCCCGGCAGTGGTTTCGCCTATGTAGCGGTGACGGCGGGGGTGTTTGTCACGGCGTTTTATTCCTTCCGCATGCTGTTTCTGACGTTCTACGGCAAGCCACGCATGGACGAGCATACGCAGCACCATATTAAGGAGTCGCGCTTTGTGGTGGTGTTGCCGCTGTTGCTGCTGGCACTGCCCTCGGCCGTCATCGGTGCCATCTATATGGAGCCGATGTTATTCAAAGGTTTCTTTGGCAGCGCCATCAAGGTGCTGGCGCAACACGATACCCTGGCCGAACTCAGCAAGGATTACGACAGCGTGGGCCATTTTATCGCCCACGGCCTGCAGTCGTTGCCCATGTTGCTGCTTGCCGCGGGTTTTGGTCTGGCCTGGTTCCTGTATATCCATTCGCCGCATTTACCGGATCTGATACGCCGTCGCTTGAACGTGCTGTATGTCGTGCTCATACATAAATATGGTTTTGATGAATTCAACGAAACCGTACTGGCGCGTGGCGCGCGTGGCGTAGGGCGTCTGTTCTGGCAGATCGGTGACGTCAAGCTGATCGACGGATTGATGGTGAACGGCACGGCACGCGTGGTGGGCTGGATGTCGGCGGTGCTGCGGCAAGTGCAATCCGGTTATGTCTATCACTATGCCTTCGCCATGATCATCGGCCTGTTTCTGCTGATGACTTTTTTCCTGCATGTCTGAGCTTAAGGACGACACCTGAACCATGTTTGCTGATCATGCACTGAGTCTCGCCATCTGGCTGCCCATCGTGGGTGGCGTGGCGGTGTTGTTCACCGGCGGTGACACCAATGCCGTGCTCGCCCGGCGCATCAGTCTGCTGGTGGCGCTGGCGGCCTTTGCTGCGACACTGCCATTGTATATCGGCTTCGATGTAGGGAGCGCGGCCATGCAGTTCGAGGAGAATCGCCCCTGGGTAGCGGCCTTTCATATCAATTACCACTTGGGTATTGACGGTATTTCGCTGCTCTTTATATTGCTCACCAGTTTCACCACGCTGCTGGTGGTAATCGCGGGGTGGCAGGTGATCCAGCAGAAGGTGGCGCAATACATGGCGGCCTTTCTGTTCATGGAAGGCCTGATGATCGGCGTGTTCTCATCCGTCGACGCCATTCTGTTTTACGTCTTCTGGGAGGCCATGCTGATTCCGATGTTTGTGATCATCGGCGTGTGGGGCGGACCCAACCGGGTCTACGCCACCATGAAGTTTTTCCTGTACACGCTGCTGGGTTCGGTGTTGATGCTGGTGGCGTTGTTGTATATGTATCTGACCGGCGGAAACAGCTTCGACATTCCCGCGCTGCATGCCCTGAAGCTCAGTATGAACGAGCAGGTGTGGATCTTCATTGCGTTTTTCCTCGCCTTCGCCGTGAAGGTGCCGATGTGGCCGGTGCACACCTGGCTGCCGGATGCGCATGTGGAGGCGCCCGCCGGCGGCTCGGTAGTGCTGGCGGCGATCATGTTGAAGATGGGGGCCTATGGGTTTCTGCGCTTCAGCCTGCCGATTTTGCCGGATGCCAGCCATAAGTTGGCGATCGTAATGATCGTCTTGTCCCTTATTGCGATTGTTTATATCGGCCTGGTGGCACTGGTGCAGCAGGACATGAAGAAGCTGATCGCCTATTCGTCCATTGCGCATATGGGTTTTGTCACCCTCGGGTTTTTTGTGTTCAACGCCCAGGGCGTGGAGGGCGGCATCATACAGATGGTGTCCCACGGGTTTGTCTCCGGTGCGCTGTTCCTGTGTGTCGGTGTATTGTATGACCGCATGCACTCGCGCATGATCAATGACTATGGCGGTGTCGCCAATCGCATGCCGGTGTTTGCCGCCTTCATGATGCTGTTTGCCATGGCCAATGCGGGCCTGCCCGGGACCTCCGGTTTTGTCGGTGAGTTTCTGGTGATACTCGGCAGCTTCCAGGCAAGCCCGTGGTATGCGTTTCTCGCGGCCACCACGCTCATCTTCGGCGCGGCCTATACCCTGTGGATGTACAAGCGCGTCATCTTCGGCGAGGTCGCCAACGATGCCGTGGCCGTGCTCAAGGACGTGACGGCGCGCGAGATAGTGTTTCTGGCGCTGCTCGCCTTGCCGGTCCTGGTGATGGGTCTGTGGCCGTACCCATTTCTGGATGTGATGCACGCTTCCGTCGAACACCTGCTGCAGCAGGTGGCCGTCAGCAAGCTCTGATTCCGAATGCCGCTCACGAATAACGGATATTGCCATGAACTTTGTCACGCCTGACTTTACACCCGCCCTGCCGGAGATCTTTGTCGCCTGCATGGCGTGTTTAATTCTCATCGTCGACTTGTTTCTATCCGACGCGCGACGTCATCTGAGCTACAGCTTGACGTTGTTGACCCTGGTGGGCGCGGCACTGCTCACCCTGCGTGGTTACTCGGTGGCACCGGGTCATACCTTTAATAACATGTTCGTGCATGACGTCATGTCCGACGTGGTGAAGCTGGCCGTCTATAGCGTTACCTTCTTCGTTCTGGTGTATTCACGGGATTATCTGCGCGAACGCGCCATGTACCGCGGCGAATATTTTGTCCTGGCGCTGTTCGGTGTGGTCGGCATGATGGTCATGGCCTCCGCCAGCCATTTCCTCACGCTGTATCTCGGGCTGGAACTGCTGTCCCTGAGTCTGTACGCCATGGTGGCGTTTCAGCGTGATTCGTCCGAGGCCACCGAGGCGGCGATGAAATATTTCGTACTCGGCGCCCTCGCCTCGGGCATGTTGCTCTACGGCATGTCCATGTTGTACGGGCTCACCGGCAGCCTGGAGATCGCCGTGGTCAAGCAGCAGCTCGCCGCCGTGCCGGCCA
>JANNJF010000795.1:0-3676 GCA_031405715.1 Gammaproteobacteria bacterium
CGTCTTCACCAAGGACTACGGCGTCGAGGTCGAGATGCTGCAGATCGACGACTTCGAGAAGTCCCGCGACGCGTTCCGCGCCGGCGGCGACAAGGGCGGGGTCGACATCATGTGGTCGACCGTCGACGCCTATGCGCTGGAGTACGCCGGCCTCAGCCGCCTCGCCCCCAAGGCGATCCTGCAATACGACTGGAGCCGCGGCGGGGATGCCATCGCCGCCGACCGCTCGATCCGCACCGTGGCCGACCTCAAAGGCAAGCGCCTGGCCTGCGCGGAGGGCACGCCGTCGCATTACTTCGCCCTCTACGTGCTCACCCAGGGCGGGCTCACCAACCGGGACGTGGACTGGGTCTTCACCGCCTCCGCGGTGGACGCGGCCAACGTGTTCAAGGCGGGCAAGGTCGACGCCGCGGTCTCGTGGTCGCCCGACGTCTACGTCGCGGCCCGCGAGCGCGCGGGCGCACCCTCAAGGCGGTGGGCTCGCTCATCGTGGTGCTGATGTTTGTTCGTGAATTTATCTAAAGGAGGAATTATGTCTGAGCACAAATTCGACCGCGGTCACCAACTCTCTATCTTTGTGAAGGACCGCAATGAAGATTTAAGCGCACTGCTTTTTGCCTTCCTGATCGCCATGAGCGTGTGGATCTTCGTTGTCTGATCGGCGTAAGACCTGGCGGGGGCCTCGTTCTTGTTACGGGGTTCCCGTTTGTTTTGTGTTCTAAAATACGCTGGCCGCAGAGCCCAGAGGGAACAGCTAGGGAACCTCTGAACAAGTCCCCTCTCCCCCGCGCTTTTCGGGGGAGAGGGTTAGGGTGAGGGGGATGATCACGGATTTTTCCCTCGCCCTGCCCCTACCCATGAACCCAGCCGCAGGCCGCACGAATCTCCTTCTCCCGCGCGCGGGAGAAGGTGGCCCGCAGGGCCGGATGAGGGAAGAGACCGCCCGGTTCCAGGGCTCAATTCGCGACCAGGGTGGGTCGGGCGGTCTCTCCCTAAGGGAGAGGGGACGAAGCATGATCGTTTTTGCTACTTGTTCAGAGATTCCCTAGACAACCGAGCATTACCGCGGATTGTCGCTGACTGCTGAAACACCCGTGCGCCGTTCTGTATAGGTTCTCGCGCTGACGTATCCACTGTTTTAAGGTTATGTTAATCACAAAAAATATTCTTCTCGCCTACCACGGCACCGACGGGGCCAAGCTCGCCGCAGAACTCGCTTTTCGTGTTGCCTCCCCGGACGGCAGCCGCATCGTGCACCTGTTGGTGGTGCCCGGCCTGTGGGCCGGCATGCAGGGCGATGACTGGCTCAACAACGCCTCCACCCGCGATGAGTTCGGCCGCTACGTCGAAGGCCTGCTGGAAAAGGATGCCGCCGAACAGATCTCCGCCATCGAGGCACGCTGCCAGCAGCAAGGGTTGGACTACACGCCGCTCCTGCGCGTGGGCGACCCGGCCGATTGCCTGCTGGCAGCCGTGCGCGAACTGGCGGTCGATCTGGTGGTGCTCGGATCACCGCGACCGAAAAAAATGTCCGGCCTGCGCTCACGCATGGATCTGGAAAAGCTGGTGCGGGGCCTGGCCGTGCCCCTGTTGGTGGCGAACCGTGGATAAGGCACCTCGGGACTCGGCATGGATCACCATCGACACGCCGTTAACGGCGTCGCAGTTGTTCGAGTTCGCCAGCGACGCCGAACGGCTGTTGCGCCTCAATCCCTACCTCGAAATCCAGGCATGGGAAACCGAACAGAAAGGTTTGGTGGAAGGCGGCTGCGTGCGGTTCAAATATCTCAACGAGATGAACGGGGTGGCGCGCGAGCTCACGCTCAGCGTGAGCGGGTTAAAACCCGGCGTGGGCTACACCCTGAATTACAGTGAAGGCTTGAAGCGTGCTACGGAGGTACGCGTAGAGCCCGGAGACAACGGCGCCCAATTGCTGCTCAAGGATTGGTACGATGCCGTTGCGGAAAATCCGGCGGCAACCCCGGAGGAGCGGGAAACGCGCCTCAAGGAAGTGGACCGCAGCCTGACCCCCTGGGGCGTGGCGATCCGCAAGCACATCCTGGGCAGGGTGCGCTGGGGATGGCTGCCGCTCTATCGCGCGTTTCTGGAACGCTTCTGGCTCGGCATGCCGCCGCGCAACCGGCGCGTTTCGCGCATGATCATATGGGTCACGGCGCTGGAGTTCGTGGTCTTTCTGTTTGTGTTTTCCATTTACTGGATCGAGTATCGGCGCTAGCCGTCCGCCGGGCGTGGGGACAGTGGGTGCGGGGCTTGCTTTGGCGAAAGCGGCGGCCAGCCGCCGCCCTCCACGGTTAGCGGAAGTCGAAGCGGGTGGAAAACAGCACGCGGGTATGATCGTAACCGTAGGCATCCACATTGGAATTGTTCAGACTGTAATTCGCCTCGGCGCACAGGCCCCAGTTGGGCCGCACCTGCCAGTTCCAACCGGCGGCCAGGCGGGAATAGTCTTCGCGCCGCGCAATGGCGGACAGGGGATCTTCGTTAAGATAGTCGCTGCGCTGCAGACGCAGCGAGGCATACGGGGTGTGATTGCGATAAGGCGTAAACTGGCCATCGAGGGTCACGCCGTAGTAGCGTCGGCCGAGCCAGCGATAGGCCTCGTCTTTGGCGCTTTCGCCGCCGAGGAAGATGCTGCTCGATAGCCGCAGGCGCGACGCGCCGGAAAGCTCGCGGCTCCAGGCGAAGGCCGCCACCGAGTTGGTGGTGTCCCACGCGGTCTGATCAAAATAGGCATAATCGCCGTACTGTGCCGTGAGGGAAACCAGGTTGCTGGAATTCAGACGCCGACTCCAGGCGACACCGAAGGCGTCGTATTTCTGCGCACGCTCACGATCGGTGCGCAACTCCTGGTGAAACACGGGTAGGGTGAAACGATCCTCTCCCCAGCCCACCCCCACACCCCCCTGAAGATTGAGCAAACCGGCATCAAAAGACGGCTCGTCGAGACCATCGGCCAGTCCGTACAGCGGGGTGGAGAACTTGTTGACCAGAACCGGCGGTTCTCCCAAGGTGCCGGGTAACAGGGAAAAAGCGGCGTCTTGCGGCTGCAGGCTGTTTCGGTCAAGGGATATGCCGAATCCGCCGGTCCACTGCAGGGCTTTTTCATCCGTGGCGCTTCTGGGGTCGTGCCCGGGGTGGGCGTCATCCCACGTCTCCGCGCCCCAGGTAGGCACCGCCCAGGCGAGGACCAACAGCGCAGAAACCGTAGCCCATAAATTCTTCATGGGAGTGACACCACCTAGACCGAACGGGTTGAGTAGATAATATTAATGCGTGAGGGCGGTGAATAACAAGGCAACGCCGACCCTGCGCGACCAACGGCGCCTTTATCGGCTGTTTTTACCCGGCCGGGCCATGAGCAGCAAGGCACCACCGGCCGCGCCACTCAGCCAGCTGAACAGCGGCACGCCCAGCCAGCCTTGGGCGGCGGCGCCCAGGGCCATGAGCAGGGCGGCGGAAATCACCAGACTGCCACCGGCGATGGCCAACAACAGACGCCGGTGATGGGCGCGCAGGTCGCCGCGCAATTTCTCCAGGTCGGCGGATTTCCAGTGCACGGCCAGCTCGCCGCGGCTGGCCTTGCGCAGCAGGTCGTGCATCAGCAGCGGCAATTCCGGCAGCGCCTGGGACCACTTGGGCATCTCCTTGCGCAGCG
>JANNJF010000796.1:0-3968 GCA_031405715.1 Gammaproteobacteria bacterium
CACCAACGCCGATGAGCTGCGAGAGGCGCTGGAAACGCGCGGCTCGATCTTCCAGAGCACGAGCGACACCGAGGTCATCGTGCACTTGATGGCGATCAGCGCGCAGAAGTCGGCCGAAGATCGGCTGGCGGACGCGCTCAGCCACGTGAAGGGCGCCTACTCGCTGCTCTGCCTCACTCCGACCTCGATGATCGCGGTGCGCGATCCGATGGGCTTCCGACCGCTGTGCCTGGGGCGCATGCCGGGCGAGGGCGCGTACGCGGTGTCGAGCGAACCCTCGAGCTTCGATCTGATCGACGCCGAGTACGTGCGCGACATCGAGCCGGGCGAAATGGTGGTCATCGATCGCCAAGGCCTGCGCTCGTGGCGTCCGTTCGCCGACTCGCGCCGCGCTTCTTGCATCTTCGAGTACGTGTACTTCGCGCGGCCGGATTCGACGATCGACGGCATCAGCGTGTATGAGGCACGAAAGACGCTGGGGCGATTCTTGGCCAAGCAGCAGCCCGTCGAGGCGGACGTGGTGATCCCGGTCCCGGACTCGGGCGTGCCGGCCACGATCGGCTACTCCGAGGCGTCGGGGATCCCGTTCGAGCTCGGCTTGATGCGCAGCCACTACGTCGGGCGCACCTTCATCGAGCCGCAACAGAGCATTCGCCACTTCGGCGTGCGCCTGAAGCTGAACCCCATCGGCAACGTGTTGCGCGGCAAGCGGGTCGTGGTGGTGGACGACAGCATCGTGCGTGGCACGACCAGCCGCAAGATCGTCAAAATGCTGCGCGCGGCGGGGGCGACCGAGGTGCACATGCGCATCTCGAGCCCGCCCATCAAGTGGCCCTGCTACTACGGCATCGACACGCCAACGCGCGCCGAGCTGATCGCCGCGACGCACAGCGTGGAAGAAACCAACCAGTACCTTACCAGCGACAGTGAACCAAGAACGTGCTGTAATTTGCTTGAGCGCTATCACATCGGCTGTTCATCGGGGGAACACTCCGGGTGAACGGGTGATAATAGTCAGGGGACCGAGCCATGCCTGATACAAGCACGCCCAAATGCCCGTTTGAGGTCATCGAGAACCCCGATCAGGAAGCCGAACAGATTGCTGAAACCACCGAACTCACTGTTAAATTGATCGAAAAGCGTTATCGACCACTGCGCGGGGTACACCCAAAATCACATGGATGTGTCAAAGCTACATTTACCATAAATCCTGATATAGATCCGACACTTCGGGTCGGTCTTTTTGCTGAGCCGGGCAAGAAATTCGACGCGATTATTCGATTTTCCAATGCGGCGACTTTGGTTGGCCCTGACATCGATAATGGCAAGCATGGCAGCCGTGGTATGGCAATCAAAGTTTTTGATGTGGGGGGAGACGTTTTAATAGAGGATAACGGCCAAAATAATCAAGATTTTTTGATGATAAATCAGCCTGAATTTGTCTTTGCCAACGCGGAAGATTACCTAAGGCTGAACAGGGTTCTTGATCGGAACGATGATGTAGCAGATGGGTTTTTCGCTCCTCTACTATTGCTTGCTCCAACCACACCTGAGGCAGTAAAACAAAAAATCGCCGCTTATGTTAAGGCCGAAGACATTTCACCGGACGATATTAAGCGGATTGCGACCACCCGTAGACTCGTCGGAACAATCCAGGCTAAGGCCGTCGTAACCTCAGTATGGCAACAATACTTCAGCGCAGCGCCATTTCTTTTTGGTGCAGACCGGGTTATGAAGTTTTCGGCAAAACCCAGTGACATCGCTGCACCGACCGAACTTCCTAACCCGTTAACGGACAACTATCTGCGCGATAGATTGACTGAAGCCATGAAAAAAAATGAACCCTATAGTTTTGATTTCATGGTGCAGGTACGTAACGGGGCCAATGGATTAGGCATTGAGGATGCTTCTTCGTCATGGAAAGAAATATCAACAGCAGCAGAACCAGGCTATCCGTTTATTAAGGTTGCCAAAATCACCATTCCTGCACCGCAGCCAGACATCGACGCTGAGGCGAATAAAGCGCATTGTGAAAGATTAGCGTTCACACCCTGGCATTGCCTGCCCGAGCATCAGCCGATCGGTAGTATCAATCGACTTCGAAAATCAGTGTATGAGGCTTCGGCAAATCATCGCCTGGACGACCTACCGGAACACTAACCGTCACGAAATCGTCGCCCCGCTGTCCACTGGAATCACCTGCCCCGTGACCATGCGGGACTCGTTGGAGGCAAGATACAGCGCCGCATAGGCAATATCCTCCGGCACAATCGGACACAGCAGGTGCGCTCCGGCGAGGTTCGCCACCGCCGGCGCCGCCTGCATCAGCCGCACCACACGGTCGGTCATGGTTGCCGAAGGGGCGATGGCGTTCACCCGCACCTTCTGTGCTGCGTAAGACACCGCGAGCGAGCGGGTCATCGCCGCCACCCCGCCCTTGGCCGCCGTGTAGCAGTCCCGCCCGGCGATCCCCATCAGCGCCAGGTTCGAACTCATGTTGATTACCGAGCCGCCGCCCGCCTTGATCAGCTCGGGAATACCAAAGCGGCAGCCCAGGAAGGTGCCGAACAGGTCGAGCTTGATGACGCGCCAGAACTCTTCCAAGGGGGCGTCCACCACCGTGCCGTCCTGCGGCGTCGAGCCGCCAGCATTGTTATGAAGTATATCCAATCGCCCAAAGGCCGCGACGGTAGCGCGGATCGCCGCCTGCACGCTGTCGGGGTCGGTGACGTCTGTGCGGATAGCGATCGCCCCGCCGCCCGCCAGGTGCGCGGTCTCCTCGCCCGCCGCGGCATGGATTTCGGCCACCACCACCCGCGCCCCCTCACGCGCAAACAGCAGCGCCGTCGCCCGGCCGATGCCGGTGCCAGCACCCGTGATGAAAGCCACCTTGCCTGCCAGCCGTGCCATCGTTTTGCTCCCGTCAACGTCATACCAACCACCAAAGATGTTGACCCATGAAGGATGGGTCAACGGCGGTCGGCATGAGTCTCGCTTTGCACGCCGCCGCCCGCCAGCCCCGGCGCGCGATACCAACCGCTCTAAATGTTGGAAGAGGCAATATATGGAGCGGTTGGTATCATTCAGGTGAGATCACGATGATTCGTGGCGGTGGCGCAGGCGCGGCAGGGCATCTTCGCTGCAGGATAGAACGTGATCGCTTGCGGCTGACCAGTCGGAATGCGTGCATCACGCTCTACTTCAAACGGCGATGTCATCGGTGACCGACATCGGAACCCTCGTGGACGCATGTTGTGTCCACGATCAGGCAAGCGCGATCCTGCCCCCTCACCCCGCCGCAGCCTTCTCCCGCGCCGCCGCCAGATCGATCAACCGCGCCCAATTGCCCACCGAATGCAGATGCGCATAGATCGCGCCAAGCCATCCCCGTCGGCGCCAATCAAGAAAAACCTCGTCGGAAACCTGGTCCAGCCGATCCGCACGGATCACCTTGAAACCACGCACCCGGCTGGAACCGCCGCCGGTGACATTCACCGTCGCCTCCTCTTCCTGCAACAGCCCGGCCGCCTCCATGGCGCAGGCGAAGGTGGCGGCCGCGGTCAGGTTGTCACGATAGGTCGAACAGAACTGCACGGCATCGTTGAGCACCGCGGTCGGCTTGCCGTCCTCGAACAACGCCTGCCCCTGGTCCAGGCTCAAACAGGCGGCGTCCTGCTCCATCGCGACATACGTCGTCTGCTTCGCCGGGTCCTCGACGAACACTAACGGAAAGGCGGGCACATAGGCCTCCACCCGCCACGCCGCGTCGCCCCCCACGAACAGATTGCCCAGCTCGTTCAGCCCGACCAATGCGATCGGCGCCGGCACCGGAGCGGACGCGAACACTATCGGATAGTGTCGCGCCGTCACCTCGAACTCGCCCAGCCCGAGCGGGATCGAGGCGGCCTTGGCCGCGAACGCATAACCGGAAGTGCGGTCCAGCCGCAGCCGGCCGTGCTGCGCCGGGC
>JANNJF010000797.1:0-7584 GCA_031405715.1 Gammaproteobacteria bacterium
GGATGGCGCGGTCGTAGGCGCCGCTGTTGACGGTGGTCAGGGTACCGATGACGCCGACACGTTGATTGCGCGTCTGCGCCACGGCATTACGCGCGCCGGCGTCGATCACATCCAGCACCGGCACCGGCGACAGATCCTGGATCGTCTGGGACGCCACTGCCGCCATGGTATTGCACGCCACGACCAGTAGCTTCACCTGTTTTTCCAGCAGGAATTCCGTGATCTGGGTGGAGAAATGCCCGATGGTCTCCACCGATTTGACGCCATAGGGTACGCGCGCGGTATCACCGAAATAGATGATGCTCTCCTGCGGCAGATGCCGCATCAGCGCACGCACCACGGTCAACCCGCCGACCCCGGAGTCGAATACACCTATGGGAAAATCCGCGCGCGCAGTCATGGCATGAGCTTAACAGAATCGGGAGTGGAAGGGCGGGGTGTAGCGAACGACGCGCAATAGGTATTTCAGCCCTCCCCCTTCCAGGGGAGGGTTAGGGTGGGGGTGCAATCTTCAATGATCACCAAAAGTATCGACACAGAGTAACCAGACCAAAGACGACAGCATTACTCAACCGCCGCCCTGCCAGGACGAACAGACAAACCCGTTTTGCAGAGACCGGGCCGGCCAGTCCCACGCCGTTGGAGTAACGATAGTGCATAATTGCGGTGAGGTTTTATCCACTCGCGTGGAATGTTTAGGCCTCGCACCCCCATCCTGGCCTCCTTTCAGGGGGCAGGAACTCAGGCGTGGATCGGTGAGGCCTCCGGGGCGGTTCAGAAATCCCCTGGAACGATAAGCGTGAGTGTGCCCTGGCTAAACACACGCTGGCCGTGGGGCGGGACGCCTCGGGTCGGGTTGCGCCTGAAAACCGGACGCATCAATAACCCCCTTGGCCTGATACAATGGCGCTCCCATTATTTCGACCCTGGCCCAGGCAGCCACGCCCACGATGACCTTCAAACCCGCCCCGCGTATCCGCGAGATACCCTATAACTACACCTCGTTTTCCGACCGGGAAATCGTCATTCGCCTGCTGGGCACGGAAATGTGGGACGTCCTTAATACCCTGCGCGGCGAGCGCGTCACCGGCCGCTCGGCACGTATGCTGTTCGAGGTGCTGGGGGATATCTGGGTCATCACGCGCAACCCCTTCATCCAGGACGATCTGCTGGAGAACCGCAAGCGCCGCGCCCTGTTGATCCAGGCGCTGCATCACCGCCTCGACCAGATCGAGAAACGTTCCAACGCCAATCCCCTCGCGCTCAAACTGACGCAACGCGCGCGCTCCGCCGTCGGCGTGTTCGAAGACTGGTTCCCGCGGCAGGAGTCGCTGCGTCGGCGCGCGCGGCGCGAACTGGCGCGGGTCACGCGCGCCGACAACATCGACTTCAGCGGACTGGCGCGGGTGTCCCACGTGACCGACGCCTCCGACTGGCGCGTGGAGTATCCCCTGGTGGTGGTCAGCCCCGATAGCGAGGCGGAGATGGCGCGGGTGGTCGGCGCCTGCCGCGAACTCGGCCTGGCGGTCATTCCGCGCGGCGGCGGCACCGGCTATACCGGGGGTGCGGTGCCCCTCAGTGAAGACTGCGTCATCATCAATACGGAAAAACTCGAGGGCCTGGGTCCGGTGACGCTGCAACGTCTGCCGGGCGTGGGGCACGACGTCGCCACCATCCGCGCCGAGGCCGGCGTGGTGACCAACCGCGTATCGCAATCCGCCGAGGCCGGCGGCTATGTATTTGCCGTGGACCCCACATCACAGGATGCCTCGTGTATCGGCGGCTACATCGCCATGAACGCCGGCGGCAAGAAGGCCGTGTTGTGGGGCACCACCCTGGACAACCTGGTGTCCTGGCGCATGGTGACACCGGATGCCCAGTGGCTTACGGTCGAACGCCTCAACCATAACCTCGGCAAGATCCACGAACAGGAAATAGTCAGCTTCCGCATCCAGCGCTACGCCGCGGATGGCAGCACGCCCCTGGGCGAGGCGGAGTTACTCAACCTCCCCGGCCGCAGTCTACGCAAGGCTGGCCTCGGCAAAGACGTGACCGACAAATTCCTCGGCGGTCTGCCGGGCATCCAGAAGGAAGGCTGCGACGGCCTGATCACCTCGGCGGTGTTCGTGCTGCACCGCATGCCGGCTTTCATCCGCACCGTGTGCCTGGAGTTTTTCGGCGCGGACCTGCGGCGCGCGGTACCGGCCATTGTGGAAACGAAGAATTATCTCGACGCCCTGGAATCGGTGCAGCTCGCCGGTATGGAGCACCTGGACGAACGTTACGTGCGCGCGGTCAAGTACTCCACCAAGGCGGCGCGCGCGACCCTGCCCAAGATGGTGCTGCTGATCGACATCGCCGGCGACGACGAGGATGCGGTGGCCGCCGCCGCCTCCGCCGTGGTGCGCCTGGCCAACGCGCGCGACGCCGAGGGCTTCATCGCCGTGAGCCCGGAGGCGCGCCGCCGCTTCTGGCTGGATCGCGCGCGCACCGCCGCCATCGCCGCCCACACCAACGCCTTCAAGATCAACGAGGACGTGGTCATCCCCTTAGACCGCCTGGCGGACTACAACGACGGCATCGAACGCATCAACATCGAACTGTCCACGCGCAATAAACTGCATATGCTGGAGGCGGTGCAGGACTACCTGGCGGGCACCCTGCCAGAGCTGCACAAGGTGGTCGCAGGCCAGGCGCCGGCCTTCGAAGAAAGCACGGAAAACCAGACCATACTCGAGGCGAAGAAAACCGCGGCGCGCGCACACCTAAGCGAGGTGCACACCCGCTGGAATGAAATACTGGAACACATGGACGACGCGGCGGCGGATCACCTGTCATTGCTGGATGAGGCGGTACGTGCCGTTATTGAACCGGGGGAGACCCTGTTCAGCCTGCTGCAACGGCGCGCGCTGCGTATCTCCTATCGCCAGATGGTCGAGCGCCGCCTCAAGGAGATCTTCGTCGGCCAGGAGATGGAGGGCGTGCGCAACCACCTGGACGCCATCCATGGGCGCATGCGTTCCGGCCGCTTGTTCGTCGCCACCCACATGCACGCCGGCGACGGCAACGTGCACACCAACATCCCGGTCAACTCCAACGACTACGTCATGCTGCACGAGGCGGAGCGCGTGGTGGCGCGTATCATGCAGCTGGCCGAGTCCCTGGATGGCGTCATCTCCGGCGAGCACGGCATCGGCATTACCAAGATGCAGTTTCTGCATGCCGATACCGTCACGGCCTTCGCCGACTACAAGCGCAAGGTGGACCCGGCCAACCTGTTCAATCCGGGCAAACTCATGGCGGGCTCCGGCCTGCAGAATGCCTATACGCCGTCCCTGCGCCTGGTGGAGCAGGAGGCCTTGATCCTGGAGGCCAGCGCCCTGGGCGAACTCAACCACATGGTCAAGGACTGTCTGCGTTGCGGCAAGTGCAAACCGGTATGCAACACGCATATTCCGCGCGCCAACCTGCTCTATTCGCCGCGCAATAAAATACTCGCCACCGGCCTCATCATCGAGGCGTTTCTGTACGAGGAACAGACACGGCGCGGCATCTCCATCCGCCACTTCGACGAGATGAACGACGTGGCGGATCACTGTACCGTGTGCCACAAGTGTCTCAGCCCGTGCCCGGTGGACATCGACTTCGGCGATGTCTCCATCCGCATGCGCACCATCTTGAAGGCGCACGGCAAAAAAAGTTTCAGCATCGGCACCTGGGCGTCCATGGCCTTTCTCAACATCACCGACCCCACCACCATCAAGCTCATGCGCAAGGGCATGATCCAGTGGGGCTACGCCGCACAACGCCTGGCCTACCATGTGGCCCGCCGTCTGCGCCTGGTGGACCGGCACAAAGTGCCCGCCGCCAGCACCGGTCAGACCGCGGTGGTGGCACAGGTGATCAACTTCGTGCGCAAACCCATGCCCGCCGGCCTGCCGGCGCAGACCACGCGCGCCATGCTGGGTCTGGAAGACAGCAAGGTGGTACCGATCCTGCGCGACCCGGCCAAGGTCACGGAGGATTCCGACGCGGTGTTTTATTTCCCCGGCTGCGGTTCCGAGCGGCTGTTCAGTCAGGTGGGTCTGGCGACTCTGGCCATGCTGTACGACGTGGGCGCGCAGACCGTGTTGCCGCCGGGCTATCTGTGCTGCGGCTATCCGCAGACCGCCGGCGGCGACGCGGAAAAAGGTCAGAAGATTTCCGTCAACAACCAGGTATTATTCCACCGCCTGGCCAATACGCTCAACTACCTCGACATCAAGACCGTCATCGTGTCCTGCGGCACCTGCATGGATCAGCTGCAGCAATACCAGTTCAACAAGATCTTTCCCGGCTGCCGGCTGCTGGACATCCACGAATACCTGATGGAAAAAGGCGTCAACCTGGAGGGCGTCAGCGGCGTGCAATACCTCTACCACGATCCGTGTCATACGCCGATGAAGACCTACAACCCGGTGCGCGTGGCCTCCGCCCTCATGGGGCAGGACGTGCTACTGTCCGATCGCTGCTGTGGCGAGGCCGGCACCATGGCGATCTCGCGTCCGGACATCGCCACCCAGTTGCGTTATCGCAAACAGGAGGAGTTGCTGGCCGGTGTACAACAACTCAGCGGCGGGAAACGCGCGCAAAACGGCAACGTAAAAATTCTCACCTCCTGCCCCGCCTGCCAGCAGGGCCTGTCGCGCTACGCCGACGACACCGGGCTCGAAACGGATTACATCGTGGTGGAACTCGCCAACAAACGACTGGGGGAACACTGGCAGCGCGCCTTCATCGACAAGGCGCGGGCCGGCGGGATCGAGCAGGTATTGCTGTGAAGAATCAGTAGCAAGCAGCAAGTGGCAAGTAGCAAGGGTTTTCCTTGCCTCTTGTTACTTGCTACTTGCCACTGAGTTCCACTGGCGATCCGCCCAATAGCCCCACAAGACGAGTAGCCACTGTGCCTGCCCCACCCACCCCAGTGCCTGCACACTGGGCGGCGGTGATCCCAAAAGATTGGCGAGATAGATAACCATGAGAAACAGCAGCAGAACCCACAGAGTCCAAGGGTGCGGTCTACGTCGCTGGGCCGTCGCTCGGAGGTACAGAACGACGCCCGCGACAAAGACCAATGACTCCAGCACCAGCGTGCCCCACAGAGACGACCAGAGATTTAGGCCCACAACATATTCGCCACCGGGATAAAGCGGGAGATCCGGGCGATGCACCAGCGCATCCAGCCACCAATGACTCATCACCAGCAGGCCGACCACCCAGGCACCGCGGGTATAGTGAGTGCGCCAGTGATAGACCAGTGCAAACCCCACCGCCCAGACCAGCGCTGCGAGAAAACTATGACTAAAGGGATAATAAACAAAATCGAGCGGCACGACCGCGGTTACCCCTGGCACGATGTCGACCCGTTCGATGCCGAGCAAAAGCAGGCTGGGCCATAGCAGATCGACAAACTGGGCCGCAAGAAACAGCGTGCCTAACGAAGTTCTGGGGGCAGCGGCTTTGGCCCCCAAGGCGACGGCAAAATGGCCAAGAAACATTGCGACCTCCTTCGAGAGAGCGGGTGAAGGTATTGATCTGGTAATTAAGGAATTGTCATTCTGCGTTTATCGGGTGTCTTTCTTTGCGCGGTGGCGCATCACTGTCTATTCTCAGACATAGCGAAAAATACCAGCATGCGGCATCTTGCCCGGGAAGAACGCAGCATAAACTATGCGAACAGCATTGAGACTCAGTCCTCGTCCACGATCGCTGTGGCAACACGGTAGTCGACCAGCTCACGCAGCACCACCGTGGCATAACTGCCCGGTGGCAACTGAAATCCGATACGCAGGGATGCAGCATCAATCCATTCCACCGCCAGGTCCTGCGGGAACAGGCGCAGCGCGCGTCGTTCCTGACGCAGGCCGGCGGCCGCCAGGCCAGCAGCGAGGTCCGCGTGACGCGCCAGCACCTCATCCTCCATCCGCCGCACGCTGTCCCGCGGCAACGCCTCCCCCTGGCCCCATAACGGACCGCTCGGATGAATATCCCGGGCAAGCAGTCGATCATTCAGCGCCGCATCCATGTGCTCGGCGATAAAAAAGCTGTGGCTGCCGGCGAGCTGAAAGGCTTCGCCGTCGAGCCCCACATCCCAGTTGCCGGCACGCACGCGCTGCGCCAGGACCTCGTTGAACAGGTAAGAGCGCGCGGCGGAGAGATAAATGCCACGCAGGGCACGATCCCGGGTACGCAGCTTGCCGGCGAACATCGCCCGTGCGCGCTCCACGTTGGCGCCGTGGTGGCCGAACCGTTGCTCGCCGAAATAGTTGGGCACGCCGCGGGTGCGCAGCGTCTCCACACGTGCCATGAGCAGCGCGCGGTCACCGGTGCATTCACGCAGGGTGATGTCGAAACGATTGCCCGCCAACGCACCGGACTGGAGCTTGCGTGCATGCCGCACCTCCTCCAATACCTCGATACCGGAGGGCAGTTTCTCCGCCCAAGGCGGTGTGTCGCGCCCAGGTAATTGCACGCTGAACCACTGGGTGGTCACGGCGTGCCGGTCCTTCATGCCGGCATAACCGACGTCACGTCGCGCAACCTCCGCGGCGCGCGCCAGCTGTTGCGCCACCCGGTCGGTGGTCCAACCGCGCTTGCGTACCTTGAGCCAGACGTGCTCACCGCTGCCGCTCAGGTCGATGGTGAGGATCTCGTCGACGATAAAATCCTCGGGTGCAGCGCGCAATACGCCGCTCACAGGGGGTGGCGCCGTGCGCGGCCAATCCGGGGGGAAGTCAGGGGTCATACTCAATGGGATTGCGCGGTGATGAGGTTTCCTATGGTAATACAGCGGTGCTAACGGTGAAAGCACGCCGGCGCAGGGAGCCACTGGCTGCGCCGATCATGTACCAGAGCAAAGGGGGTTGCTGGCCGGTCGTGCGACCTACGACGAATGGCCTGGTTTAACGCTGGCAGTTCTGGCGGGAGAAAAGCCCCTCCGGCCTGGACGGCCGGAGGAAAAGTGGAAGCAACGGGGTCTTACATGTGTTGCTCCCTCGGGAGGCGCGCACTTCTGTGGTGAGCCTTCAGGATCAACGCGTGCCGGATTTAACGCCGCGGCAATCCTGTTCGGCCTTGTTCTCCTCATAGAAGCAATCAATACTCTCGGCGCGTTCCGGAGCCCGGGCGCGCTTGTTGGATAGTGAATATGTGTCGTCTTTCTTAACATCGCCATCGTGAACGACCGCGATATTCTGGCTATCCACATCGGCGGGTTGCGGCTGGTCCTCCGCCGAACTGATCATCGGCGCTGAAAACAGTGTGCAGGCGACTAGCGCCGTGGTAACAAAGTGCGTATGTGTCATGGTGAACTCCTCTCAAACACAGAATAATCGGATATTTTTATAGTTTACTGCCTGGTAACCTTCGAAATGGCGTTGTATCAAGCATTGGTGCCAGTCTATGCTCAAAGGCCTGCGGGTTCTGTGAACTACTTCACATAATAATGAATTAACCGTTATTGCTATGTATTCCCTACCCATGAACCTGCGGCCGAAGGCCGCACCGATTTCCCCTCTCCCTTTGGGAGAGGGTGGCCCGAAGGGC
>JANNJF010000798.1:0-2669 GCA_031405715.1 Gammaproteobacteria bacterium
CGTGTACCGTGGTTACGAGATGTGGGCGTTGTGCAGCCGGCAGCCCCTTCCACGCCCAGTAGCCGATCCAAGCCGGCAAGCGCGAACGCAGGTGCAGGATGTCCGGCTGTTGTTCCATCAGAAACCGCCGCACACGTCCGATCCAGCGCAGGGTGCCCAGACGCTTGGCGCCCACATCCCACGCCAGATGTTCACTGCCTTCTCTGACGAGTTGCTCCACCATGCGGCCACCGGCGGAGATGACGATGGAGCGGTGGCCGTGTTGCACCAGATAGCGGCCGACTTCCAGTGTGCCCTTCTCCACGCCACCGCCGTCCAGGGCCGGCAGCATCTGTACCACGGTCAGCGGGCGTTGAGCCATGTCGTTCGTATCCAGGCGGCGACGCGCGCCGCTTCGTTAAAGGTCGTGGTGCTGGGCACTAGTGGCGCGCCGCCCTGCCACGCGGAAAAATCCAAGACTAGTTTATCGCGCACCAGATTGTCCATGGCGCGGCCGATACGACTGGCGCGGCGGCGCGGCACCGCCAGCAGGCCCGTGGCCGCGCCCGCGGTCAGCGCCTCGTACACCATGGACACGCTGTCTTCCGACACCCAGACCATCGCAGCGCGTGCCAGCTGCGCCGGTAACCAGTGTCTGTCCGTGCGTTCGACGGGCACGATGACAAGATTGGACGCCTGAATATCGCGTAGCAGCGCCAGGGTCGGCGCCGGCGTGCGGCGCGAGGTGGTGAGTATCCAGTGGATCGCGCCTTCGCGCTGCACGATGGCCGCCACCTGCGCGGCCAGGGCGCTGTCCGACCAGGCGTGATGACGCGACGGACCGCCAATGAGCAGCAGGCCCGCCGTGGGATCGCTGCCACTCCCGGGCGTCACCGCAGTCAACGCGCCGCGCGTGATCAGCACATTCGCCGCGCTTGCTACGCGATCGTGCTCCGGCACCACACACAGATCGAACCAGCCACGGGGCAGGCTCGGCTTCATCAGCACCACGCGGTACCCACCGCGGGCGCGCCGCGCCAGTAACAGGGAGAGATGGGTGGCATGACCGGCGCCGATGAGCAGATCAGGATCCGGCAACCCGGCGCCCGCGGGAAAGCGCCCGCGCAGCGCCGCCAGCCATAAGGCCAGGCCGCGTGCCGGCGCTATCCAATGCACGTCCACCGCACCGGTCTGCGCCAGTGCCTGCACCAGGCCACGGGTCTGGTTTTCGTGCCCGGCCTTGCCGTCGGTGAAGGCCCATATGACGGGCACGCCCGCGGGCGCGGAAGAAGGAGTATCGGTCAAGCCGGCCGTTTTATTCTTCGTCACGCTTGAGGACGTATATTGCCCCACAATAGGGGCAACGCGCCTCGCCGCTCTCCTCGACGGGGAGGTACACGCGCGGATGCGAGTTCCACAGACTCATGCCGTCCATGGGACAGTGTAGCGGTAGGGCATCCGGGCTCACTTCGTAACGGTTCAGGGCATTGGCCGGAATCGGCTGCACGTCGGGGGTGTGTGGTTTTGCCATAGTTCGTTTGTCTCAAGTGTAGCGATGCGGGTAACCTGCCCTGTGCTGACAGAGGGAAACTCTGCGACAGTTTGCCACGATGCTGTGGTGGTTGTCTCGTTCCCCGTCTTTGGAGTGCGGGGCTTGATCCCGCTTTGTAACAGCGGCGGCAAGCCGCCGCACTCCAAATATAGCCATCGCTTTATTAGGGCGGACATTCCCCGCCCTGCGTGAAACTGCCCCGGACGCTTACGCCAGCGTCAACCACTCCGGATACTGGGCGCGGCGGCCATGCACCTGGTCGAAATACATGGCCTGAAGTTTTTGCGTGATCGGGCCGCGCCCGCCGTTGCCGATGGCGCGACCATCGAGTTCGCGGATCGGCGTGACCTCCGCGGCGGTGCCGGTGAAGAAGGCCTCGTCGGCGATGTACACTTCGTCGCGGGTGATGCGCTTCTCGCGGATCGATACGCCGATCTCTTCCGCCAGTTTGAAGATGGTATCGCGGGTGATGCCGTCGAGGGCCGAGGTGAGGTCCGGGGTATACATAATACCGTCACGCACGATGAAGATGTTCTCGCCGCTGCCCTCGGACACATAACCCTCGGTGTCGAGCAACAACGCCTCGTCGCAGCCGCAGGCCAGGGCCTCGCGCAGCGCCATCATGGAGTTCATGTAGTTGCCGTTGGCCTTGGCCTTGCACATGGTCACGTTCACGTGATGGCGGTTGAAGGACGAGGTGCGGATCTTGATACCCTTCGCCTGACCTTCCTCGCCGAGATACGCACCCCAGGTCCAGGCGGCGATGATGACGTGTACCTTGAGGTTGTCGGCGCGCAGGCCCATGCCTTCGGCACCATAGAAACACATAGGACGGATATAGGCCGACTCCAGTTTGTTCTCGCGCACCGCGGCGCGCGTGGCCTCGTTAATGGTGGCCTTGTCGAAGGGCATGGGCATGTCGAGAATCTTGGCCGAGCGGAACAACCGATCGGTGTGGGCCTGCAGGCGAAAGATGGCCGCGCCCCTGTCGGTCTTGTAGGCGCGCACGCCTTCGAACACACCCATGCCGTAATGCAGGGTGTGGGTCAGGACATGGGTGTTGGCTTCGCGCCACGGTACCATTTTGCCGTCATACCAGATGACGCCGTCACGATCCGCCATGGTGGACATGGTATTG
>JANNJF010000799.1:0-4306 GCA_031405715.1 Gammaproteobacteria bacterium
GGCACCGGGCATTACAGAAAAACAGCGCACCAAGATCGGCGAACGCTCTGCCGAGGCCTGCCGCAAGATCGGCTCCCGCGGCGCCGGCACCTTCGAATTTCTGTACGAAAACGGCGAGTTCTACTTCATCGAAATGAACACGCGCGTGCAGGTTGAACATCCAGTGACGGAATTCATCACCGGCGTCGACATCGTCAAGGAGCAACTGCTCATCGCCTCCGGTGAAATCCTGTCCTACCGTCAGCAAGATATCGAATGGCGCGGGCACGCCATGGAGTGCCGCATCAACGCCGAAGACCCGAAGACCTTCATGCCCTCCCCCGGACGCATCACCCAGTTTCACCAGCCGGGCGGACCGGGTATCCGCGTCGACACCCATGTGTACAACAACTACGTCGTACCGCCGTACTACGATTCCATGATCGGCAAACTCATCGCCTTCGGCGATACGCGCGACATCGCCATGGCGCGCATGCGCATCGCCTTGAGCGAAATGGTCATCGACGGCATCAAGACCAACATCGCCCTGCACCAGGACATCATGAATGACGCGGCGTTTCAGGCCGGTGGTGTGAACATTCATTATCTGGAAAAGAAGTTGGGGCTGTAACGGCAGTGGCAAGTAACAAGTCAGTAGCAAGTGGCAAGTGGCAAGTGGCAAGTGGCAAGGGAACACCTTGGTCAGCTCTCGCAAGATTTTCCTTGCTACTTGCCACTTGCTACTTGTACCTGACTTTATATGCCCTGGTTACAACTGCGACTGCGCACTGACAAAGACAAAGCGGGCTCCTGGTCCGACGCCCTGGAGCAGTGCGGGGCGATCTCCGTCAGCCTGGAGGACGCCGGTGACGAACCGCTGCTGGCGTGCGCCATGGAGGAAACCCCACTCTGGTCGCAGACCTGGGTCACCGCGCTGTTTGAATCCGATACACAGACCGACGATGTTTTGACTCAGCTCACCCGCCTACTGCATCTGCCCGGCCCACCTGCGTGTGATGTGGAAATACTCGCCGATCAGGACTGGGAGCGCGCCTGGATGGATCGCTTTCAGCCGATCCATTTCGGTGGCTCGCTGTGGGTCGTACCCAGCTGGCTCGAACCGCCGCAACCGGATGCGGTCAACATCATCCTCGATCCGGGCCTGGCCTTCGGTACCGGCACCCATGCCACCACCGCCCTGTGTTTGTCCTGGCTGGCACAACATCCCCCGCTGAACAAGAACGTCATCGATGTCGGCTGCGGTTCCGGCATTCTGGCCATCGCCGCGCTTAAGCTGGGCGCGCGAAATGCCCTGGGGGTGGACGTGGACCCGCGCGCGCTGGAGGTGAGCCGGGAGAACGCCGAGCGCAATGCGGTGACCGCACAACTCACCCTGGGCCTGCCGGATGTGCTACCGGATGCTCCACAGGCCGACCTGGTACTGGCCAACATTCTGGCACAGCCCCTTATACAGCTGGCACCCCAGATCATCCGCCTGGTCAAACCCGGCGGCACCCTTATACTTTCGGGTATGTTGGAAAACCAAACAGCGGAAGTAAGCCAACACTACGTAAGCGATATCGACCTCGAGCGTGAGGTGCATGACCAGTGGGCCATGCTGGTAGGCAGACGAAAACCGCGCGGGTGAGATAATCATAAGATGCACACACGCTGCCCCCAATGCCACACCGTTTTCGTCGTCAAGCCGGACCAGTTGGCGGCGCGCGACGGTCTGGTACGCTGCGGACGCTGCATGACGGTGTTTAATGCGCAGGAGTCCCAGGTGGAAAAGACCGCGGACAGCACACCGGCGGCGACCACGCAGCGCAAGCCCGCGAAGAAAACGGCCGCAAAAACCAAGCCGGCGTCCGGCAAGAAAACCAGCGCAAAAGACTCACCCGACAGCACCCGACCCCGCAAGCGCGCGACACCACGCCAGGAAACCCAACCTGAACCCGACAGTGTCGGGCCCTTGCAACTGACACTGCCGGGTCTTGCGCCCCGATTGCAGACACGCATGCCTTTCTGGGTCCTCGGAAATTTCCTGTTGTTCACGATACTGTTGGCCCAGGGTATTTATTTCTACGGCAGCGATCTGGCGCGTTTGATCCCATCACTCAAACCGGCCCTCGCCGGGGTGTGCCACGTGATGGGGTGTGAGTTGACGCCGCCGCAGGACATCAACCTCATCGATCTGGTGGAGGCGCGGGTCGCGCCCCACCCGAAATTCACCAAGGCCCTGCGCATCCGCGCCACCCTGGTGAATCGCGCGTCCTTTGCCCAGGCCTTTCCCACCATGGAAGTCACCCTCAGCGACAGCAGTGGACAGGTGGTCGCCCGGCGCGCCTTCAAACCGGAAGAATATGTGGAAAAAACCCGCGTCGACGGCGAACTGATGCCGCCGAATGTGGCGATTCCGGTTCTGCTGGATGTCACCCATCCCAATAATCGCGCGCTTGGCTACGAAATCCGTCTGTTACCAACGAATTAATCTAGAAAAAGCGGCTAACCGCCGATGAACGCAGATAAACGCGGATAATTCAGTGTGTAACAGGTATTGGCCAAGGCCAGTAGGCTTTATCTGCGTCAATCCGCGTTCATCTAATGTGTAGTGCCCTACCTAAGAGCCATATTAGCGGTTAAATGTCCTTTTAGGTTTTTAGGTTCATCGACCGTATGGCAAGTGTTTTCGCCCTTCCCGTCAATTGCCTCTTCCCTGAGCACCGCGTTTCTGGGTATGATGCCCGCCTTTTCCTCCGCAAAGACGGGGAAGAGAAACAAGCATGCAACTCGGACCTTACACCCTAAAAAACAATCTGCTGGTGGCGCCCATGGCAGGGGTCACGGATAGACCGTTCCGTCAGCTTTGCAAGAAGCTCGGCGCGGGCATGGCTGTGTCCGAAATGGTGTCATCCAATTCGCTGTTATACGGCAGCGAGAAGACCTTGCGCCGCGCCAACCACGAGGGTGAAACCGAACCCAAGTCGGTGCAGATCGCCGGTGCCGATCCGCTCATGATGGCCAACGCCGCGCGTCACAACGTGGACAACGGGGCGCAGATCATCGACATCAACATGGGCTGTCCGGCGAAGAAGGTCTGTAACGTCATGGCGGGGTCGGCGCTGCTGTGCGATGAATCCCTGGTGGTGCGCATCCTCGAGGCCGTGGTCAAGAGCGTGTCCGTGCCGGTCACGCTGAAGATCCGCACCGGCTGGGACCGGGATCACCGCAACGGCGTGGCCATCGCGCGCCTCGCCGAGGCCAGCGGCATCCAGGCCCTGGCGGTACACGGCCGCACCCGCGCCGACGCCTATATGGGTGAGGCGGAATACGACACCATCGCCGCCATCAAGGCCGCGGTGGGCATACCGGTCATTGCCAACGGCGACATCGATTCACCGGAAAAGGTGAAATACGTGTTGGATTACACCGGCGCCGACGGCGTGATGATCGGCCGCGCCGCCCAGGGGCGTCCGTGGATCTTCCGCGAGATCGCCCATTACCTCGCCACCGGCGAAAAACTGGCGGAACCGACGACGGCGGAGGTACAGGAGATCCTGCTCGGCCACCTGGATAATCTGTATGCGTTCTATGGCGAGCATCTCGGCGTACGCATCGCGCGCAAACACATCTCCTGGTACAGCAAGGGTCTGGTGGGTGGCGGCGCGTTCCGCCACGCCATGAACAAACTCGAAAGCGTGGGCGAACAGATCGACAGCATCCGCGAATTCTTCGGACAACATGTGGCGCGCGCGTCACTCAACATAGAGCAAGCGGCATGAAAGAACACCACCCGCGCAAGGGCCCGCTGGCGGCCTGCGTCAAGACCTCCCTCGACCGCTATTTCCACGATCTGAACGGCGAGAAGCCGGGCAATCTTTACGAAATGGTGATCATCGAGATCGAGCGTCCGCTGCTTGAGGCCGTCATGCATCACGCCCAGAGCAATCAATGCAAGGCGGCACGCATGCTCGGCATCAACCGCAACACCTTGCGTAAAAAACTCAAGCTGCACGGGCTGGATTGAGGGTTGGCGCCGTCCAACAACACAGTGATGTAGGTTGGGTTGAGGAACGAAACCCAACAAATAAATACTCAAACCGTTGGGTTTCGCTGGCGCTCAACCCAACCTACGGGACTGGATTGAGCCGGCGGTTTAGTCTGAAACGGTCATTGCGAGAAGCGTAGTTAAGTTTTCATGTAGGTTGGGTTGAGGAACGAAACCCAACAAATCAACCTTCAAGCCGTTGGGTTTCGCTGGCGCTCAACCCAACCAAAAGGACAGAGCTAGCGGTCCGCATTAATAACACCTTTGAAGAGGCACCAT
>JANNJF010000800.1:0-4935 GCA_031405715.1 Gammaproteobacteria bacterium
GGGCTTGATTCATCACTCCGACCGGGGCAGCCAATATGCCAGCGAGGCCTACCAGGCCTTGCTGAAACAACACGGCATCCTTCCGTCGATGAGCCGCAAAGGCAATTGCTGGGACAACGCGGTAATGGAACGATTCTTCAAGAGCTACAAGGAAGAATGGATTGGCGACCAGGTGTATTACACCCGTGAAGCCGCCATCCGCGATATGCAGGAATACATGAAATACTACGACGGCGTTCGATTGCATTCCACGCTGGGGTATCGGACCCCGATGGAATATGAACATGGTCTTAACAGAGTGTCCGGATTGGGTTGACCACTACACAACCCGCACGGAGAGGGAGAAAAGCAGTACACGCTATTTGACGGTCGGATCAGTAAGAAGTCGATAGCTCCTGGAGAGAGAAATGAAATCTCTACGCATCTGTTTTGTTGGCGACTCCCTGGTCAATGGCACCGGCGACCCGGCGTGTCTCGGTTGGACTGGCCGGGTGTGCGCCGCGGCGTGCGACGCAGGCCACGACATCACCTATTACAATCTGGGAATACGCCGCGCTACCAGCGCTGACCTGCACGGCTATTGGCGGGAGGAGGTGGCGCGCAGGTTGCCCGAGGGTACTGATGGCCGGGTGGTGTTTTCCTTCGGCGTGAACGACACCGCCGAGATCGATGGCGACACACGCGTGCCGCAGGCAACCACCCTGCAAATGGCGCGCGTCATGCTGACCGACGCGCAACGGACCTGGCCCGTACTCCTCATCGGCCCCACACCCGTGTTGAACACCGCACACAACGAACGCATCGTGCAACTATCGCAACGGCTCGCCTCCCTGGCGGCGGAGCTGGGTGTGGCCTATCTGCCGGTGTTCGATGTGTTATATCAATCCGGCGTGTGGCTGGACGAGGTCAGGCGCAATGACGGCGCTCATCCGCGCACCCGGGGTTATGCCGAGCTGGCGCAGTGTGTGCAGTCCTGGCCGGCTTGGCGTGACGGGTTGGTCTGAAGAAATTCACGTAGCATGATGTATACACCACGCAGTGTCGGCAAAATACCCCGAGTAAAATCACTGATGGATAACAACCCCAGGCACTGACACGCGAGTCATTGCTCGCTTGCGCCCCATTCGTTATGGTGATTGAAGTCCGACACCGTGGAGGCAAGACCATGCAAAAGGATTATTCCCCGCTCTTGTTGTACCCCATGCAGTCCGATGTGAGTTATTTTCGTCCCCAGCAGGCTTTTCCCGACCGCGTTGTATTAGACAGCCCGGCGATATTCGTTATGACCGATCTGCGGATCGTGCCGGCAGTCACCATCGAAGCCAATGTATCCATCCATGACGCCTTGAAGAAGATGCAGCACGACGGCGTGCGCATGTTGCTCGTGACGGACGCAAATAATCTGGTGCAGGGCCTAATCACCGCCACCGATATCCAAGGCGAAAAGCCCTTGCGCTACCTGGAGCAGATGGGCGGCCACCACCATGATATCGAGGTGGGTCACATCATGACGCCCCATGAACTCCTGGAGGTGTTGCGCATGACCGATGTGCTGCGGGCAGCGGTGGGAGACATCGTCGCCACCCTGCAGCGCGCCGGCCGCCAGCACGCCTTGGTGGTGGACGAGCCACCGGCCGCGCCGGTGGAAATGGTGCGCGGTATTTTCTCCGCCACCCAGATCAGCCGCCAACTGGCCATGCCCGTCGATACCCTCGGGCCGGCACGGACCTTTGCGGAGTTGGAGATGGCGTTGCACGGCTGAAATCAATCATAGCGGTTCTATCCCGCACATATTGGTAGGGTGGCATCGCCCAGCAGACGTCGCTTTAGTAGATGACCGACGGTGGGCAAGGCCACCCTGCGCGAGGGTTTCACTTCCTCGGCACAGGTTGCGCTAGAATGTCGGCATGACCGACACCACGCCGATTCACTATTCCATTTCCCCCATGCACCCCGCCGCCCACCTGTTCGAGGTGACGTGCACGGTTAGCAAGCCGGATCCCGCCGGCCAGCGTTTCTCCCTGCCGGCCTGGATACCCGGCAGTTACATGATCCGCGAGTTCGCGCGCCACATCGTGCAGCTCCGGGCCGAGGCCGCCGGGACCGTGGTGGGTTGTCGCAAGATCGACAAGGACACCTGGCTGTGCGATCCCTGCCAAGGCCCGCTGCGACTTACCTATCAGGTCTATGCCTGGGACCTGTCGGTGCGCGCCGCGCATCTGGATACGAACCACGGCTATTTCAACGGCACCAGCGTGTTTCTTCAGGTGCATGGCCGCGAGCGTCACGGCTGTGTGGTGGACATCCAACCACCGGCGGGGGAGCGTTACGCGCGCTGGCGCGTGGGCACGGCACTCACCCGTGCCGCCGCCAAGGCCTACGGCTTCGGCACCTACTCGGCCACGGATTATGACGAACTGGTGGATCATCCGGTGGAGATGGGTGAGTTCGCCGTGGCCACCTTCGAGGCCTGCGGCGTGCCGCACGATGTGATCATCAGCGGCCGGCAGCAGACGGACATGGAACGCCTGTGCCGCGACCTGCGCGTGATCTGCGAAACCCATATCCGTTTCTTCGGTGAGCCGGCGCCCATGACGCGTTATGTGTTTCTCATCATGGCGGTGGGCGAGGGCTACGGTGGTCTGGAGCACCGCGCCTCCACCAGCCTGTTGTGCAGCCGCAATAATCTGCCGCGCGTCGGCGAGTCCGAGGTGAGCGACGATTACCGCACCTTGCTCGGCCTCGTGAGCCACGAATACTTTCACACCTGGAACGTGAAGCGCATCAAGCCGGCGGCCTTCCTGCCCTACGACCTCAGTCGTGAGGCCTACACGCGCCAGCTGTGGGCGTTCGAGGGCATCACGTCTTACTACGATGATCTGGCCTTGGTGCGCTGCGGTTTGATCACTGTCGATGCCTATCTGCAGTTGGTGGGAGAAACCGCGACACGCGTATGGCGTGGCAGCGGACGTTTCAAGCAGAGCATCACCGATTCCAGCTTCGACGCCTGGACCAAGTTCTACCGCCAGGACGAAAACGCCACCAATGCCATCGTCAGCTATTACACCAAGGGCTCCCTCGTGGCCCTGGCCCTGGATCTCACTATCCGGCGCGGCAGCGAAGGGCGTAAATCCCTGGACGACGTGATGCGCGCCCTGTGGCAGCGCCACGGCAAAGCGGCGCTGGGGGTGGCGGAGGACGCCATCGAAAAACTCGCGGCGGAGGTGTCCGGTCTGGATCTGCAAGGCTTCTTCGATGCGGCCTTGCGCAGCACCGCGGACCTGCCCCTGGGAGAATTGCTGGCGGACGTGGGCGTGGAGTTCCTGCTGCGCCCGGCGGAGTCGGACAGCGACAAGGGCGGCAAGCCGGCGAAAAAACCCCTCAATGTCCTGCAGCAACGCCCGAGCCTCGGTGCGCGCCTGACGGACAACGGCAACGAAGTGAAACTCGCCGAGGTGTACGATGCCGGCGCCGCCCAGGCCGCCGGCCTATCGGCGGGGGACGTGATCGTTGCCCTCGACGGCATCAAGGCCACGCGCGCGAGCCTGGAGAAGCGGCTCAATGCCTGTCGTCCCGGCGATCGCCTGGCGGTGCATGCCTTCCGGCGCGATGAGTTGTTCGAGACTACCCTGTTGCTCATCGCGCCCACTGCGGACACCTGTCAGCTGATCCTTAAGACCGATGCGGAACCGCAAACATTGACGCGGCGGCGTGCTTGGCTCGCCGGGTAGTGAGAATTACCTAAATCGTAATCGTCTTTGATCGCACACATAACTATCGATCCTGGGATGGGGTGGATATCGCCCACGCAACAGGGCCGCCGGCGTTCCCTCTGGCGCCACGGGCCGCCAGTTGTTAAATTGCTGCTGAGTGTGCGGACTGGCCGCAGGTGTGCTGCGACGTCGAAGCAGTCTTAAATCTATACCAATCGCGAAGTGACATATAAGTACATGGAGAAAGTGAAACAGGTAAGACCGGTTGCGGGACCGAGACATCCACCCACACCGGGGGTGGCGTGCATTGTCGGCGTGCTGATACTCACGGCCCTATTGGGCGCCTGCGCCACGCCACCACCACCCAAGCCGGTGCACGACGAACAGGCCGAAGGCAAACCGCTGCCCTACGAGCCGCCGGTGGTGGAGCGTGCGGAGCCGCCGGTGTTGCCGGCAGTAGCGCCGCGGGTGGTGGTGCGCGGTGCACGTAAGGTCAAGGTGGTGGCCCTTACCTTCGATGCCTGTTCCACATCCAATAAACCCAGTCAGTACGATGCACGTATCGCTGCGATACTCCAGGACATGCAGGTGCCGGCGACCCTCTTCCTCGGCGGCAAGTGGATGGAGGAGCGGCCGGAGGAGACGCGCCATCTGGCATCGATTCCGCTGTTCGAGTTGGGCAACCATACCTTTTTACATCCGCACATGACTAAGGTGTCGGATCAGCGCATCCGCGATGAGTTACAGTGGACCCAGGAGAGTATGTTTGCCCTGACCGGCCGGCAGGCCACGTTGTTTCGCGCGCCCTATGGTGAGGTCGACACCCGGGTCGCCAAGCTCGTGGCCGAGGCGGGCATGACGACGATCCAATTCGATCTGCCATCCGGCGATCCGGATCCGCGCGCCACCAAGGAGAAGTTGGTGGAATACGTCACCAGTGTGGCCAAGAACGGCTCCATTGTGGTGATGCATATCAATGGCAACGGCTGGCATACCGCCCACGCCTTGCCGCGCATCATCAAGCGGCTGCGCAAGCGTGGCTTCGAGCTGGTGACGGTGAGCGAGCTGCTGCGACGACAAGCGGAGGCGGAAGCAAAGGCAAAGGCGAAGGCGAAGGCACGGTGAGTCCATGGCGAGGGTTGATGCGGGCTTTGCTGATCCGACCGCCAAATAGTGCGTACTACTTTTCTCCCTCTCCCTCCGGGAGAGGGCCGGGGTGAGG
>JANNJF010000801.1:0-2151 GCA_031405715.1 Gammaproteobacteria bacterium
AGCGCAAGGCCATCCAGCGTGCCATCGCCCTGTACGACGAACTCCACCTCGAGGGCCTGAGCCTGTTCATCGACGGCAAGCTCGAAGGTTTCACCTTCGGCGAGCGCCTCAACCGGGACGTAGCCAACGTGCTCATCGAAAAAACCAACTTCAACATCCAGGGGGCGGCCCAGTACCTGTTCCGCGAGTTCACCAAGGTGTTCGCCGACTGCACCTACATCAACGTGGGCGACGACCTCGGATTCGAAAACCTGCGCCGGGTAAAAATGAGCTACCGCCCGGCCATGTTCGGCGAAAAGGTCATCCTGCGCCGTCCGCTGCCGGAGTGACAGGGCGGTGACCTCCCCCCTGCGACGCGCCAGCGCGGCGGATTTCGCCGACATCGCCGCCCTGGAACGCCGCTGTTTCGGGCAATCTGATGGTGTGTTTACAACCCGTCAGCTGCGCGCCCTGCTCGCCAACCCCAATGCCTACTGGCTGGTGGGCGCGGAGGGTCGCGCTTGTGGCTGCTGGCTCAGCGCCCGCAACCGCCACACCCGCTGGGCCCGTCTGTACTCCCTGGCGGTGGACCCGGCCCTGCGCGGACAGGGCTGGGGCGGGCGTCTGCTCGCCGCCGGGGAAGACTGGATGCGCGAACAGGGACTGACGGTCTGTCGCGCCGAGGTCAAAGCCGACAACCACGCCGCCCGCCGGCTCTATGCCAGCCATGGCTACCGTGAGGCCGGTGCCTTGCCGGATTATTACGGTGCAGGTCTGGACGGCGTGCGACTGGTAAAGCAGTTGGAAGCACAGCGCGCCATCCGCGCGGCCTAGTCCATCTATCCGACTTGCCACGAGGCAGCCCACCGAGCGACACCCTCGCACACATCGCCCGCCATCGCCCTGCCCACCTTGAGGACTGGACCCTGAGACCCTGACGGGGCATACCTTGCCGAACTGCGCGGGGTAATGTCCCTCCATCTCCAGGATACCGGGTCGGCCAGTCGCAGCGTTGAACAACGGCAACTGTCCTGCCAAACTAACCTCACTACTCACCGCCCCGGGTTCACAGGAAGATGATACCGCCCGCCAAACCCAGAAATGAAGCGGAGCGGCTCCGCTGGCTGCAGGAACTCGAGATCCTCGATAGCCTGGAAGAAAAGGCCTACGACGACCTGACCTTCCTGGCGGCGCAGATCTGCCGGACCCCCATCGCCCTGGTCAGTCTGATCGACAGCGATCGGCAGTGGTTCAAATCCCACCACGGCCTGGCGGCGCGCGAGACGCCGCGCGACATCGCCTTCTGCGCCCATGCCATCCTCGACGACGAACTGTTCGTGGTTGAAGACTCCGCGCGCGATGAGCGCTTCCACGACAACCCCCTGGCGACCGGCCAGCCGTACGTGAAATTTTACGCCGGTGCGCCGCTGATACTGAAAGACAACATACGCGTGGGCACCCTCTGTGTCATCGACAATGAGGCGCGGAAAATCTCCGACGATCAAAAGCAGGCGATCAAGGCCCTGGCACGGCAGGTGGTCAGCCAGATGGAGCTGCGTCTCAAAATCAAGGAGCTGCGTCTGCTCGATCGGGCCAAAGATGAATTCGTGTCCATGGTCAGCCATGAGCTGCGAACGCCGCTGACATCGCTCAAAGGCTCTCTCGCCCTGCTGCAACACACGACCAGCAGTACATTGGACGCGAACGCGATACAGTTGCTGGAAATTGCCAATCGCAATGCTGAACGCCTGCTGAATATCGTCAACGACATCCTTGACCTCGCCAGCATGGAGGCGGGCAAACTCGAGCTGAAGTGTGAACCTATCGACCTCATCGAGATTGTCAGAAATGCTATCGATCTGAGTGAGAGCTACTGTCGGAAATGCGGCTGCCGCATCGTTCTGGATCAGCAACAGTCGGCTGCTGTACCGGCGATCATGGCCGACGCGCAGCGTATACTCCAAGTGTTAATCAACCTGATATCCAATGCTGCCAAGTTCTCATGCGAGGATGACACACTCGAAATCAGCGTGGCGGCCGTCGGCGACAGCGTACACGTCGCGGTGACCGATCACGGTAAAGGCATCCCGCCGGAGCAGATGACCAACCTGTTCAAGAAATTCACACAGATCGGCGGCGGCAACGCCAAGCTGCCGGGCACCGGCCTCGGCC
>JANNJF010000802.1:0-5488 GCA_031405715.1 Gammaproteobacteria bacterium
GTCTGGAGCTATGCGCTCCGTTGCCGCCGCGTCAGCGCACGCGGGTTCGATATACTGCTCGGGTGCTGACTTTGCCGTCACACACCCAAGGTGGGAGCCGAGTGCCCGAATCGGGCCCGCTCGGATCTGTGCGGGGGGCGCCTAGTAATGGGCGTTCCTACCGTGATTTTCCGCCTGAGCCCTTTCTTCCGTTGTCCAGTCACCGGGGCGTTTCTCCTGCGATGGATCATTGTTGATCACCGTCACACTGCTCAACTCGCCGTTGCGGGTCTGCTGTAACCAGCGCTGTAACGTGGAATATCCCACGCCGAGCTGCTGGGCGCACTGCTCCACGGGCACCCCGTCAGGACGCTGTAAGAGCTTCTCGACGGCGTTGAGTTTAAATGATTTTGAATGCCTTTTGGCCGCGGGTTGTCTCCTTATTGTTTTGTTAAAGAAGGCGACAACTAGGCTGACATATGGGGGTAGTAGACGTCCGACCCGTTTTCGCTGCACGAGGGTCAAGTGCGCCGGTCTTACGAGACACGGTACTGTTGAGATGCCGCTATTCGCGAAATTATCCTTATAATTTTTCTTTGCGCAATATCAATTACACGTTCGCAGTATTATGATATTTACTACACCAAACCACAGCGGCCAAACCTAATAAACGGGAGTAAAAGCATGAACAACCGCCATAACATCATAGGCCTTCTGGTCGTCGCCCTTTTAGTCGGCGCCGGCTGCACGCGCCAGGTGAGCTACAGCCAGAACGTCAGGCCGATACTGGCCGCCAAATGCCAGTCCTGTCATGATGGCAGCGGCGAAGGCTCCGCCAAGTCCGGTTTCAACGTCAAGACGTATGCCAGCCTGATGACGGGCACCAAGCTCGACAAGGTCATTGTTCCGGGCGACGCCCTCTCGAGCACCTTGTACCTGCTGATCTCGCACAAGGCCGGCCCCGAGATCCACATGCCGCCGCATGGTGGACAATCGCTGGCACAGGGCAGGGGGGAGCCCCTCACCCAGGGCGAGATCGACACCGTCAAGTCGTGGATCGATCAGGGCGCGAAGAACAACTAGACCCTGTGCGTCACCGGCCGCGAGGGAGGTGCACACTGGACTGCCGATATTCACAGAATCTCCTTTGTAAAAGGTTCTGGAATATCGGCAACACCTCGCTATGCGGCGTACTAACCACTGAAGAACCCAATCGACACGATAGTCAGCAGCCCCAAACCGCAGGCGAGCAAGACGATGCCCAGAATCTTGGAACCCAGCGTCATTGGCTTTGATGGCACATCCACCAGGTAATTCTCCAATTGCCCGGAGTCGACCAGGCGCTGGTACTGCAACGAATGCTCGCGCCGGAATTCTTCCAGCGACTGCGTGCCGGTAAACATCACGATGTCTGGTGGCGGGATCTTGTCCGGGCGGAAGTGGTTATTGAAGAAATGCACGGTAAACAGGAACACGGCGGCCAGGAAGGCTTCCTCGCCGTGCACCAACGTCGCCACGTTGAGCACCCATCCGGGAAAAATCGATGCGGACACGTGAGGGAAGGCCAGCAGCATACCGCTGCCGCCAATGACGACCATGCCCCAGAACACCGCCCAATAGTCGAATTTCTCCCAGTATGTCCAGCGGTCGAAGACCGGCCGCGGTCCCTTGCCAACGAACCACTTGAACATACCCCAGGCATCCTTGAGGTCCTTCCAGTTGGGCACCAGCGAGTCGGGCCCGAACCAGCGGAAGGTTTTACGTTGGTGGTAGATATTGATGGCGACGCCGATCAGATGCAGGAAGAAGATACCGAGCATGATCGCCGCGCTGGCCCGGTGGATAAGCCCCGTTACCTGCGGGCCGCCAAATACTTTCATGACGACCGGTGCCCAGGAGATGTGCGAGTAAAACAACCCCATGCCGGTCAGAATCAGTGTCATGACACTCAAGGCGAACAGCAGGTGAGCGATCCGCCAGACGAGTCCGAAGCGTCGCACATGCTTGGTGATTCCATGCAGCAATTCGTCCGTTCGAATATGCCGCTGGGCCTCGCGATCGTTGCGATGTTTGTATTCGCGATGCCACCACAGCAGCGAATGCGCCCAGAAATAGGCGAACACGAGCACGAGCAGCCAGTGCATGAATTTTGAGGCGATCCACACCTGGGGATAACGGTCGAAGTCATGGTCATTGGCATGCGGGCTGTACGTCACAAACCCTGCTGTCGCCTCCTTGATTTTTTTCCCGTCATGGCATTGCCTGCAAGTCTCCAGGCGGTTCTTGGGATGTACTGTCGACTCGGGATCATCCACCTTCATAATGGTATGACTGCCGTGGCAGTCGAAACACTTAGCGGTATACGCATAGCCCAGTTTTCCAACCTGGCCGTGATAGGTGTCGCGGTAGCTCTCGAGGTTTTCCTTGTGACAGCCTCCGCAATTCTCGACGATTAGGAGCTGGGTGGCGTCAATCGACGTCTTGGTGATGTCATGGGTAGTGTGGCAATCCGTGCACACCGCCGCCTTCGGATTGTGTTTTTCCGCGACCTCCGTGCCATGCACTGACGTCAGATACTCTTCCAGTTGCTCGGTATGGCACTTCGCACCGCACGTATTTGGAATAGTCAGGTGCCATTCCGTGCGCTTGGAGGTGCCGCGCGGAGGAACATTGAAATAATGCGTGTCGTGACAGTCGTCGCAGGCGGCCTTGACGCTGGTCTCGCTCTTGGGCCGGGCATGGAAGGAGTTCTTGTACGCCTCGATATTCTGTACCACCACCCCCAGCCTGGTTTTTTCGGCCGTCATATTTTCTTTCTTGACGGTTTCCCACAACTCCTCGTGACAGGTCACGCAATTGGCTTTTGGCGCGGCAACTTTTTTGTGCGGTGCTTTGTTGTCGGTAATATCCTGGTGACACGTCACGCAAGTCATCTCTCCATGGATGCCTTTTGCAAACTTGTCCTTTTGTATCGCGCGCAGCGGGCGTATTTTCCCGTCTGCAGCGGGCAGTGTTGATACTTGATTATTTCCATCATGGCAGGTCATGCAGCTTGCATCGTCAAGTTTTTCGGCGGGGTGTCCAGCGTCTCTGCTCTTGGCGACATCTGCCGCGTTGACTTCCGTCTGCCAAATAACCGAGGCTGCAGTTAAACAGATAATCCCCGCCATCAACCGTGTTACAAGTATTGGAATGTGCATGACATGTCTTCCCCGTTCGATCAGGTAAAACGGCTTCGTATGGTTTTAAATTGGAGAACGTTCATAGATGTATGCGTTTTTAACAGTCAGGATATCTCTTTAATTGTGTTGCTTCGGCCATAATGCGAAATATTAGCCTTCATGGACCCTGTCACGGTTGATGTAGATCAATGTTTGAACAGTCCGGTTCTTTACAGCTTACCTGTTGGCAGACTGGGAGTCGATTCAGCCCCGCACCTCCTGTAAGCTCCCCGGCAAGTGGACAGTCAAAAGTCGAGTTTCCGGCATTCTGGATTACTTAACTATTGGTGCAGGGCAATAACCCACCCCAGTATTCAACTATCCAGCGGTGGGCAATCTGTCTCTCGGTAAATCGCGACTGCTTCATCCGAGCCTGCTCGGCTACTATAGCCAGAAAGCTCTACTGATGGCCTGATCTGCTTGACGGGGAGCTTGCGCATCCACTTGTCATGGCTGAACTTCGGCACCGTTCTGTAGGCCCTGTTCGTGCATACCAATACGGTGTTCGGTGCCGTGTTATCAATAATCTGGCATATTCTTGACGCAGGTCAAAGGACTAGATTCTATTTCGCCTAGTATTTTCACGACTACTTTGCGTGCTTTCCACCATCGCTTCAAGCGCTGCTACTTTACAAGAAGACTATTTACAGGACTTACACGACGAAGGCATGGATAGATCGTACTTTGCACGTTCACGTATCCTGGCGTTGACCGAGTACACCTATCGATTGCAGGCAAAGTAAGGTTTTTTCGGGTCAGCGGATTGACCTTTATGCGTGCACATGCGCGCTGTACAGACCGGTATTCTATTGAAAACGAGGAGAATAATAGTGAAGACGCAAAAAACCATCGGATTTGCATTTTTGGTAAGCGCTGGTTTATTCAGCCTTTCTTTGGCCACCGCTACCTGGGCTGACGTAAACAAGTTAGCCGAGAGCTGTGCTAACTGTCACGGCAAGGACGGTGCCAGTACCGAATCGGACATACCGATCATTGGTGGTTATTCCGCGGTGGTATTGGGCGACAGCCTGACGGCGTACAAGAAGAAGGAGCGCCCCTGTCCGGAGACGAAATACCGAGGCGGTGACAAGAAGGGGCAGAAAACCGATATGTGCCAGGTTGCCAAAGACCTGAGCGACGCGGACATCAAAGGGTTGGCGCAACATTTTGCCGGGAAGAAATTTGTCCGCGCCCAGCAGAAGTTCGATCCGGCCCTGGCCGCAAAGGGCAAGGAGATCCATGCGCGCAGCTGTGATAAGTGTCATTCCGAGGGCGGCAGTCTTGCCAGCGATGATGCCGGGATGATGGCCGGCCAGTGGATGCCCTACCTCCAGGAACAGTTCAAGGACTACAAATCCGGCAAGCGCCCGATGGTCAAGAAGATGCAGCCAAAGATGGACAGTCTCGAGCCAGCGGATATCGACGCGCTGGTCAATTACTACGGCAGCTTTAAATAGACCGGGCAGCAATATTTCCCGTGTGAATCGCAAACCTTTAAGTGAAAGAGATTCACACGGGAGAACGGCATATCGGTCACAATGGTAACCAGGAGATCAACATGAAGATGTATAAAGTCACCGGATTTGCATTACTTGCAGGAGTTGGATTGTTCAGTCTATCTCTGCCAACCGGTGCCTGGGCAGCTGACATAAACAAGTTGGTTGACGCCTGTACCGAGTGTCACGAAAGGGATGGCGCCAGTCGCGATCCGAATATGCCGATTATCGGCGGTTATTCCGAACCCTACCTTATCAGCAGCCTGACGGCGTATAAGAAGAAAACTCGCACCTGCCCGGAGATTGAATACCTGCACGGTGACAAGAAGGTAAAACTGACCGACATGTGCCGGATTGCCAAAACCCTGAACGAAGCAGACATCAAGAAATTAGCGCAATATTATGCCAGCAAGAAATTCAGGCGCGCCAATCAGGACTTCGATGCGGAATTGGCCAAGACGGGCCAGCTGATTCATGAGCGTGACTGCGCGAAATGTCACTCCGACGCCGGTAGCCTTGCCAGCGATGACTCAGGCATCTTGGCCGGCCAGTGGACACCCTACCTCAAGCACCAATTCTTGGCGTTTTACACCGAGAAGCGCTCGTTGGCTGATAAGATGAAGCCGAAGTTTAACAAACTCGACAAAACGGAAATGGATGCGCTTCTGAATTACTACGCGAGTTTCAAGTAGACCGGGTGAAAAAATACTGCACGTTTAACCTCTAACCTGCGAGAACGGGGACGATGTCTGTTGATGTGAATCTCGAAGTTACACCTGGAATGATTCAAGA
>JANNJF010000803.1:0-2046 GCA_031405715.1 Gammaproteobacteria bacterium
TACCCGCCACCAGCGTGCCCGTGGCACCCGCCCTACGCAGCGGCACGCAGCGGCAACAATAATCAACCAGCACCAGGAGAATGTATCGTGAGTGAGTTATTTTCTGAGAATTGGCTGAATCGCTTCAAGGACGAGTGGAACAAGGAACCGGAACTGGCCGGGGCCCTGAAAAAAATCGATTTCGCCTCCGTCATCGCCTATGGCTTCGACCACGAAGACAAACCCCGTGGCGTCATCAAAGTTGAAAAAGGCGAGGTCGTCGCCGCCAAGCCCTACAGCGGCGAAAAACTGAACTGGGATCTGCGCGCCAGCGAAGACGACTGGCAGAAGTGGTTCGCCAAGGATGTAGGCATCGTCGGCATCGCCGCCGCCTACACCACGAACAAATTGAAATTCCTGACGGGCGACTACGCCGCCATGGTCAAAGATCCACGCATGGCCGGACCCTTCATCAAGAGCTTCAGCGCGATGGCGCGCGCCTCGCGCTGATGTCCACGCGGTAGTGCGGCACACGCAAGGTGGGCCGCTGCCCTGCCGTCCAACCTAATCTATCCTGCTAAAAACAAGATCCCAAACGCCGTGACCGAGCCGCTGACCGCGCCGCTCGAATTTGGTCTGCGGGCGATGCCCCGGTCGTGCGGCATACTGACCGGCACCCGCGTCATTGCAAAAGCCTTGTGCCTCGGTCATCACCGTCAGCATGTGCTCGGCATAGTGCTGCCAGTCCGTCGCCATGTGAAACTGTCCGCCGATACGCAGTTTGCGCCGCACCAGTTGCACGAACTCCGCCTGCACCAAGCGACGTTTATGGTGGCGCACCTTCGGCCAGGGATCGGGGAAAAACAGCTGCAGGCCATCGAGGCTGGCGTCCGGCATTCGCTGCTCAAGAAACTCCTTGGCATCGTCACACACCACGCGCACGTTACCGATCCCCCGTTCGGCCAGCAACATGAGCAGCTGACCGACACCGGGGCGATGCACTTCCACGCCGATAAAATTCTTTTGCGGCTGTGCCGCGGCCATGGCGAGCAGGCTCTCGCCGTTGCCGAAGCCGATCTCCACAACCACCGGCGCAGCGCGTCCAAAACTGGCGGTGGGATCCAGCATCGCTCCGCCACTGTCCAGTCCAAAGCGTGGCCACAATTCTTCCAGCGCGCGGCGTTGTGCTGCGGTCATGCGGCCTTCGCGGCGCACGAAACTGCGTATCGGGCGCAGGGGCTTGTCGGTTTGGATAGTCATGATCTAGGGAACCTCTGAGCAAGTCCCCTCTCCCCCGCGCATTTCGGGGGAGAGGGTTAGGGTGAGGGGGATAGTCATGCCTTTTTCCCTCACCCTGGCCCTCTCCCTAAGGGAGAGGGAAAGTAACCAGATAGTTTCCGCCACTTGTTCAGAGGTTCCCTAGGAATACGATCGCCGGCGAGACCTACGCCACGCACCGAACTAGGTGGTGGCGCTGGGTATGGCCGGAATGGCTGGAATCAAAAAAACGTACCGTCGATGGGCGACGACGCGGCGGCATAGGCCTTGCGCGGCATGCGCCCGGCGCGATACGCCTCGCGCCCGGCCTCGATGGCTTTCTTCATGGCCGAGGCCATGAGCACCGGATCGCGCGCGGCGGCGATGGCGGTGTTCATCAGCACGCCGTCGCAGCCCAGCTCCATGGCGATGGCCGCGTCCGACGCGGTGCCGACACCGGCGTCCACCAGGATGGGCACCTTGGCGTTCTCCACGATGAGGCGGATGTTGTACGGATTGCGGATGCCGAGGCCCGAACCGATGGGGGCGGCCAGGGGCATCACCGCCACACACCCCATCTCCTCCAGGCGCTTGGCGATGAGGGGATCGTCGGTGGTATAGACCATGACCTTGAAGCCGTCCTTAATAAGGATCTCGGCGGCCTTGAGGGTATCCGTCACGTTGGGATAGAGGGTCTTCGGGTCGCCCAGCACCTCCAGCTTCACCAGGTCGTGGCCATCCAGCAGTTCCCGCGCCAGACGACAGGTGCGCACCGCATCATCCACGGTATAACAACCGGCGGTATTGGGC